>JAEDEK010000202.1 GCA_016293365.1 Bulleidia sp.
TTGTTTGGATCATCAGGATACTTTTCAATCAGATAGTCATCAATCCTGATCAGATTCGGTAATCCGCTTTCCAGGATGTTGTATGTATCCAGAAGAAGGGATACGTTATCCGGGTATGTATCGGCATAAGCCTTGAATGCTTCGTATTCGTTGTTGTAGAACTCAATGAAGGAATGGGCAATTGTACCGACAGCCTTGACTTCCGGTCCAAACTTCATTTCGGCAAGGCAGTTAGCCGTACCGATGCATCCACCTAAGATTGCCGCATATGCACCATTGTCACCGGCACTCTGTCCCTGGGCACGTCTTGTACCGAATTCCATGACATTTCTTTTTCTGTGGGTGGAAAGTCCGGAAATCTTGGTTGCCTTTGTCGCAATCAAAGAATTGAAATTCATGGTCTGCAGCAGGTAAGTTTCAATCAGGATTGCACCTACCATATCACATTCGATTCTGACCATCGGTACCTGTGGATAGCAGACTGTACCTTCCTTTAAGGCATACATGGTTCCCTTCCATCTGTATGTACGCAGATAGTCCAGGAATTCCTCACTCATACCCTTGGTACGCAGATAGATCAGATCCTGCTCATTGAAATGGTATTCCCGCAGGAATTTGACAAGCTGATGCTGACCGCAGGAGATGGCATAACCCCCATTGTCCGGGCAGCTGCGGAAGAACATGTCAAATACCATGACTGTGTCCTTATAGCCATGCAGAAACAGGCAGTTTGCCATTGTGAATTCATAAAAGTCGGTGACCATGGCAGGATTGTCATAGTCTTCATCCGGGATAAATGGTTCTACTTTGATGTCTGACATATATTTTTTCCTTTTCTTTTCTTCTTACAGGATATCAATCTGGCAGGAGCGCATGACTTCAATCGCACATGCATGCTTCTGCTGTGTTACACCGGCACATGCCTTCTCGACAACGGCGATGTCGGTTTCATATAAAGCAGCCTTGATCGCAAGGGCATTGGAAATGACACAGATATCTGTACATAATCCACATAATACAATACGCTCCGGTTTTTCCTTTTTCATAAGTGCAGTCAGATCTTCACTACCGAATGTCGGTTTTTCAATCATGGTGCAGATATCACGGCGTTGCTGCAGATGTTCTGCAACTTCTGGATGAATCTGCCATCCATCGCTGCCTTTGATGCAGTGGTTAACCGGAAGGTATTTCCCTTCTCTTGTCGTCAGATAATCTGCGTCATGGGTATCCTTTGTTATCACAATGGTGTCAAAGGATGGATCATCAATCAGTTTACATACATACGGAATGATTGCTTCTGCTTCCTTTGTACCAAGGGAGCCATTGACAAAATCATTCTGCACATCCACAACAATCAGTACGTTTTTCACAGGTCCTCCTCCAGATATGTATACATTGGATTAAAGCGGAACAGTTCCGCCATCTTTCCGGAAGTCTTCTTCTTTTTTCCTACCGGTACAAGCATCTTACGGATGTCTCTGCGGAAGTTGGCTGTATCGACCTTATGTCCGATCACTGCTTCATAAGCATTCTGAATTTCACGCAATGTGCATTCAGCAGGAAGCAGATTGAACAGTATTCCTGAAGAAGCAACGCGATGCTGCATCTGATCCATTGCCATGTTGAGTGCCTTGATGTGATCGGCTGCCAGTTTTGCATTGGAAGAATCCAGACGCTGTGACTTTGTATCCACATAGTTTCTGCATGCGATGTCATTGACAAAGTATTCCATATGAATTCCAAGGTTTTCTTCATCCAGTGACAGAATCGATTTCCTTGCCTTTTCATCCGAAGAGACGATTTTCTTGGAGATGGTAAACCATCCTGCATCTGCCGCATCGTCCGCTGCGCATGTATTACGGATGTTGTTTTCCGGTGTCATTGACAGATAGACTGTCGTAATGATTCTGGTCCGCGGATCACGATCCGCATTACCGAATGTATAAAGCTGCGTAAAGTACGTATTGGATGAGATGGATGTCTCTTCCGCCAGCTCTCTTGTCACAGCAGTTTCCATATCTTCATCAAAGTTGATGAAGCCTCCCGGCATGGCCCAATCATGAATAAATGGATGATCTTTCCGCTTGACCAGCAGTACCTTGAGTTTGTTTGCCGATACTGTCAGTAATACAATATCGACGGTATTGCTTGGTCTGCGGTACAGATTCTCATCATAGGCATTCAGGAATTCCTGCAGGGTCTGCCCTCTTTCATTTCTTTCTTCCATCTTATTTACCTGTTTTTTAAAATGATATAGTCAAATTGACAATATGTCAATCCGGCAAAAAGAAAAGATGTGCATCACAAAGTGATCCATCATCTTCTGACAATGATCTCATT
>JAEDEK010000203.1 GCA_016293365.1 Bulleidia sp.
AATCTTTTCAAAGAAAACAACCTGAGCTACTGGAAACCGTATTTCTGGTCTGATACATACTTCATCAGTTCTGTGTCAGATACATCACAGAAAATGATAGAACACTATATTCGTTCTCAAGGAAAGAAAACCGACTAACCCCACCCAAATCAAAGATTATGGACGGGGAATGCGTCGGCAATTATTCAAAGGAATAGTTTTCTTTTGGTTCCGGCTTTCCATCAATGACATTGATTGGGACCAATGTTATTAAGTTAAGATTCAATGACATTGTGTATTCATCTCATCATATTAAGATAAATTCACAGGCCTTATTCCTATGATCTGTCTGATCAGTTTTTATAATACAGTTTTGTATCTTGCGGTACGGAATGAATGAGCCATACGTTACCACCGATGACGGATCTGTTACCAACGTGTGTATCGCCACCAAGAATCGTAGCATTTGCATAGATGATGACATTATCTCCAATATCCGGATGACGTTTGCCGGACTTGACGGGATTGCCTTCTTCATCCAGTTCGAAGCTTCTTGCACCGATGGTTACACCCTGATACAGTTTGACATGTCTGCCGATTGTTGCGGTTTCCCCGATGACAATACCGGTACCATGGTCAATACAGAACGCTTCTCCTATGGTTGCCCCTGGATTGATATCAATACCTGTCTTTTCATGCGCATATTCACTCATGACACGTGGAATATACGGGATCCCCAATGTATACAGAACATGGGCTATACGATAGATGCTGATGGCATAGAACCCTGGATAACAAAGAACAATTTCAGCCTTTGATCTTGCGGCAGGGTCACCGTCATAGATTGCCTGAATATCACTCATCAGCAGTCGTTTGACCTCAGGCAGTTGTGATATGAACTGATCCACAAGCTTTCTGGCGCAATCACACTCTTCACACAGTCTTTCCTTGACCAGCCGTATTTCCTTTTCCAGGGAAGCCTGCAGTTCATAAAACGCTTCCTCCTGGGTTAGATCTGAAAAACTGAAGAATTCCGGAAACAGTACAACCTGCGCTTCTTTCAGCAGATATACAATTTCCTTACGCCCGGGAAGCCCCGCTTCCTCATCCAGTTTCTGATCTGTGATTGCATTCAATTCATCCAATATCGTACGTATCATATTCACCTTGATCTATTCTTCAAACATACCTGTGGAAAGATAACGGTCTGCGGAATCCGGGAAGATGACCACAATATTCTTTCCTCTGTTTTCTTCCTTCTTTGCCAGCTGAAGTGCGGCATATAATGCTGCCCCAGAAGAGATTCCAACAAGAATTCCTTCCGTCTTACCAATGGAAGCTCCAGTTTCAAAGGCATCTTCATTGGATACAGGAATGATTTCATCATAAATATCCGTATCCAGAACCTTTGGTACAAAGCCTGCACCGATTCCCTGAATCTTATGAGGGCCACTCTTGTTTCCGGATAATACAGCAGATGATGCCGGTTCAACCGCAACAACTTTCAGGTCAGGGTTTTTTTCCTTCAGATATTTACCAGTACCTGTAATTGTACCACCAGTTCCAACACCTGCTACAAGAATATCCACTTTTCCTTCCAGCGCTTTTTCAATTTCAGGACCTGTTGTATTGTAGTGTGCCTTCCAGTTGGATGGGTTATCAAACTGTCCTGCAATCCAGGAATCAGGGATTTCCGCATGCAGTTCATCTGCTTTGGCAATCGCACCCTTCATTCCTTCTGCGCCTTCTGTCAGAACAAGTTGTGCACCATATGCTTTCATCAGCTTTCTTCTTTCTACAGACATTGTATCAGGCATAACGATGATTACCTTGTAACCACGGGATGTGCCTACTGCAGAAAGGCCGATACCTGTATTACCGCTGGTTGGTTCAATAATTGTGGATCCAGGTTTTAATGCACCGGACTGCTCTGCATCCAGAATCATCTGACGTGCAATTCTGTCTTTGACAGAACCTGTAGCGTTAAAGTATTCAACCTTTGCATAGATATCTGCTGCAAGATCATATTTCTTCTTGAAACCACTCAGTTTGAATAATGGTGTATTACCGATCAGCTGATCGACGGATGTGTAAATTTCAGTCATGTTTTTTATTTCTCCTTTATTTCAGGGAACGACAGGGAAAGAAAAAAGCCGATACATTACGTACCGGACACCTCTGTCGTAAAATGCTCAAAAAAATCTGAACGACATAAGGATCCGGTCAGTACAGTTACAACAGTGCATACAACAACAGTTCATCGTATACTTCATGGCTTTCTCCTCTCTGTCGTTTCGATGAGATGATCATAGTCCTGTTTTTATATCATGTCCAGCGATATGATAGTTATTTTCTGAAA
>JAEDEK010000204.1 GCA_016293365.1 Bulleidia sp.
CATTCGCTGTATTCAGCCTATGATAGTTGTCCCACCCCTCAAAGCAGCGGGCAATTCCAGTTTGTAGAATTGGAATAGAATAATCAGGACGTAGGGGAGTTCAACTGTAACCATACGTCTTGATTTTCTACCACCACGTGGCCGAGCTGTGCTCAACCACCTTTTTTAATTGTTCTCTCCACGAACCGGGGCATAGAAGATTAGCAAATCAATATATTTTTCTCCGTCTCCCTGTTCACGAAGATCATATCTCACCATATAATCCCGGATACTATATCCCCGGTACGGATCAGATAACGTATAAAGTTCTTTTGTTTTAAAATCAATCAGACAGTATCCTGTACTTCCCAGATATTCATTATTACCGCTGTTTACCTGGTCTTCATAAAATTCACATACTTTATCAAGACAGTCCTGGCATAATTTATCTTTGAGCGATTCACAATCCAGTACATCTTTTTCGCCAAGGAATATGTTAGGTTCCGCAATGTATCTGTCCGGTTTGGAAGATGTCATTATCGATCCATAATTCTCACCAAAAGAATCTACCATTGTACTCATATGTCCGGAATTGATTTGTTCGTTTCCACCATCATCATATTCCCGGATCCGGGTATCCGTAACCGACATATCTGCCCAGTGAATAATTCCTATGGAATCGAATTTATAATAATATTCCAGCAGAGCGCCTGCCGGTGTTCCACAGATAAAGCATTGATCTTTACTGACAGAAGATTGAAGCGACAGTTCAAATTCATCATCCGGTTCTTTTTCTTCCTGTTCAGATTGTTGACTTGTTTTTTCTGTTTTTACCTGCTGTGCCTGGCAGCCACAAAGCATAATTCCTAAAAGGAGCACAAAGCATAAAATATTATACCGTTTCATAAAAACCTCCGAAACTGAAATAAGGACTTCTATGCCATATCCTTCAGCACAGACGTCCTTACTTTCTAATAATGCCCTGTATATACGCTTTTACAAGCTCTTTTTGATGATCATCCATCGCATTCCAGTCAGAAAGCAATTGTTTCTGATCAGCTGTTAAATCAGGAAATTCTTCATCACCGGCAAAAAACTGAGCAAGGGTAATACCTAATCCCTCACATATTTTCTCAAGGGTCTGAATCGTTGGAACACTCTTTCTGTTTAACAGTGTAGAAATAGACGACTGGGCAATACCAGATTCCTGAGCAAGCCTGTACCTGCTTATGCCCTTCTTTTTGCACATCTTCTCAATTCTGGCAATGATATAGTTCTCAGTTTGCAAGTATTCTACACCTCATTTCCGATATGATACCTTTATTTTACTTAGAAACAAAGTTACTTATCAGATTATATGTACCGATGTAGAATACTTAGGAATTGCGATATATACAGTAAAAAAATAAGGAACTATATCAGTATATCATATTTATTCTCATTCTTGCATCTATTTACTTATGATGGATCAACAGAGTCAATATCATTTTTTTCATCTTCATCTGTCATATTCATATATTTATCAAACAAGATATCCATAGCAATAATATACTGTTCTGCCCCCGTATTTTTATCTAACATCTGCTCCAATGTCAATCCATCAACATATTTATGCTTAAATACCCAGCATGCCATATCACAGGCCTCAACGATCATATTACCAATAATGTTTTTCATTACTTTTTCAAACTGTTCCACATTTTCTGACGGTAAGCTCCGGTAAGCCTCAGGTGGAGGAAAAACCCCACCTTCACCACCATCATTCAATTCTTTCATTGTTGAAAGTACTACTTTTTGACTTTCATCCGGCATTTTCATATATTCCCACAAGGCGATCAGTACTTCCGGATCTGTATCTTTTTTAAGGGGAGGTAATTGGATATATTCATCTCTTTCTATGCTCATATGTATCATTCTCCTTTATGCTAATAATATTCTCTTTACAGGTTGTTCTCCTTATGACATTACAAACATACCCAATCTTTCAATAAACTCTTCAATCATGACTTCAAATGCAATTCCAACAAACAAAATCGCAAAGCCAATTCCGGAAAGCACAGCCAGGAATCCAACCTGTAACCAATCCTGGTAATAGATGATGGTAAGAACAATCATCGCTCCCAGTAAGAATGTAAACAGGCTCCTAGCAACATTATAGATGCCTACAAACAGCTTGACGATTCCTAAGAGAACAGCCAATACAAGAATTAATGGTAACACACAGATTTTTGCAATTAATTTAAGAATAAACATTTTAAATCCTCCTTCTTACTTGACAGAAGCGTACTGTGGAAAGTCGTGATTCACTTCTGCACGATAATAACTGTCTATGGTTGATGGTGCGTTAAAGAGCG
>JAEDEK010000205.1 GCA_016293365.1 Bulleidia sp.
ATACGGAATGACAGATGGTGATATCCCTGCCTGATTCAGACAGAAGGACACAAACATGGCGCTCCAGTTTCCATATGGAAAGCCATACCACTGCCCATAGCGGGTAATGCCTTTCATCTCACCCTGTTCCGTCACAATATAGTTTTTTGTACTTTCCTGATAACCAAGTTGTGTACGCGCAGTCTCAATCAGATCCTGAGCTCTGTTTCCTGCAAGATCCGCTCCGGCAATACTGCGCTGCCAGACTGTCTCTGACTCAATATCAGCTTCCGGATCGGAATAGCAGGAAAGCGTATGTTCATGTTCTGTTTTTTCGCAGACCAGAACACTTTCATAGCAGGCTTCCGTATGAACATGCCCTTCCGAAATATCACAGATTAAAGTGTTCTGCGTTTCATAACATTCCGTTCCATGTACATGTGCACCTTCACCCTCATCCATTCCACAGATCCATGATTCCTGAATTTTATAACATTGTTCCGTATGTTCATGTTCTTCCGAACATATCAGAATCTGTTCTGTTTCAATACAGCTTTCATCATGTATATGACCGCTGTTTTCCACCTTTGTACAAACCAGCGTCTGTTGTGTTTCATAACATTCATCTGAATGAATATGAACATCCATTTCCAAATCCCCATAATCACAGATCAGACGTCGTTCATAACATTCAACACTATGGATATGCTCCTCCTGAAGGCAGTATGTTTCCTGTTCCATTGTCGTTGCCGGTAGAATCAACTCAAAAACGGTAAACACAGCAGTGAATACCGCAAGTGCAATCTTCAGTTTTTTCCAGACGTTACTGCCAGACATCCCCTTATCTCCTTAACCAAGGATTTCGATATTGCTTAATGGCCATACTCTTACGAACAGTTTCCCTATCATCTGTTCTTCTGATATACAGCCGATCACTGAATTTCTTGAATCCACGGAAGTGGATCTGTGATCTCCCATCATGAAGTACCTTGCCTCAGGCACCTGATATGGAAGTTCAATATTACAATCTCCGAATGCCTTATCCGTAATATACGGCTCATTCAGAAGCACACCATTGACGGATACATCGCCTTCCTGATCAATGTCCACCCAGTCTCCAGGTCCTGCAATACAACGTTTGACAAGTACCTTGTTTCCATAATAGAAAGCCACCAGATCGCCGTTTTCAAAATCAGAACCTTTGATACTGACGACAATATCTCCTTCCGATAATGTTGGAGACATGGATGCACCATATATCTGAAGTACCGGCATCCATACCATCGCAACAAGTACAACAACAGCTGCCACTACAAGCAGACTTCCAATCGTACTTTTCAGAAGAGATATGTATCTTTCTCTTTCGCGGACCCTTTTCAGCTCATCCCTCAATTGCTGGGAGGAAGGCCTGTTCATAAGGCGTGATCATCCTTCATTTTTCCAAGAATTTTCTGTAATTCCAGATAATCGTCATACACATACTTCAACTTGGTTTCAATCGCGTTGTATCTCGCATCTATTTCATTGCGGGTGTCTTCTTTCATTCTTCGAGCATCCTCTTCTGCCTGTTTCCTGATCTCATCCGCTTCGTTGTATCTTTTTTCACACAGTGTCAGATATTTGTTTCCAAGAATTCTGACATTGTAAAGGTAATCATCCGCACTCTTCTGTGCCGCTTCAAACACATCATTCATCTTCAGTGCAGCCTCTGCAATACTTCCTGCATTGGACAGGGAAATGGTACGATCACTCAGTTTCTTCTCCAGTTCCTGAACTCTCTGATGTAAAGCATCGTTTTCCTCACTGATTTTCACAAGCAGTTCCAGTAACTCTTTTCTTGTCAGTCTGCTCAAGTTGTTATCTGCCATATCCCGTATCCGTTTCAAGCGTAAAGGACTGTGCAAATCCATATTTTCACAGTCCTATTTACTCAATAATATAGCATTGATTTCATGCGGAAAACGTGCTGATCAAAGTCATCCTGTTACAATTTGTGAAACAGATTTCTGTGTTTTTTTGGCTTTTTATCATGCCTTTATCCGGCATGTTTTACAGCATTTTCACTCTTTTACATATATTTTATTCGTATTACGAAACATACTCTTTCTTAATTGTTTCACAAATGTAACAATGTGCGTTTTTGACTATATAAAAACATGTGCATTTCAACAATACCCATGTCCTATGCAGTCAAATATTCCATGATCTGATCCGCATCACAATATCCTTTCTGATATAAGCGGAACATCGCTTCCTGATCATGACTGACGGTATGTACACCAAGGGAATTATCCGGAGTGATGATACATACCTGACCACTTGCCTGGTATTTTCTGGCCA
>JAEDEK010000049.1 GCA_016293365.1 Bulleidia sp.
GAGGAATCATAGATACAATAAATACGGATATTTCCTTTGGTAAGGCAACATTGGCAGCCCACCATGCAACAAAACCATCCATATGGTCACCTCCACAAAAACAACAAGTACTCTATCATACTCAGGTTACGCATGCAATCATATCACATCATGTTGGAAATCATACAATTCGTATCATTGAATCTGATATGCAACAGAAAAAATATCAGCAGAAAAAAGAAACTGGATCTGTTTCCGCCTCATTTTCGATATCAAGCTGTATTATTGTGTGATTTTCATGTGAAATCGCAGTATACATCAATCCTTCACATGGTTTTATTCAAAAAAGTTTATAATTATTTTTAGCGTGTTTAAGCCATAATCCGGTTTTCTCGAAAAAAAGTTTTATATTTTTGTTGACAGAGTCATACTGCTGGGGTATTATATACGAGCATTCAATGAGATGCAGTCAGTTATGGGCCTGTAGCTCAGGTGGTTAGAGCGCACCCCTGATAAGGGTGAGGTCGTTGGTTCAAGTCCATTCAGGCCCACTGATTTCCATTATGAGAACTGTTCTCATTGAATTGTAATATATGGGGTTATAGCTCAGCTGGGAGAGCACCTGCTTTGCAAGCAGGGGGTCAGGAGTTCGATCCTCCTTAGCTCCACTTCAAAAGGTGATCATATGATCACCTCTTTTTTTGCATTTTACGCTTGATCCTCTACGATATTGCCATCGATCTGTACAGTCAGATACATCTTTTTCATCTCTGCATCAAAACAGAATTCACGGGATGCCACAATATTCCCCGTAATCACAAAGGGAACAGGCTGCCCAGCATCCTTTGACACTGTCATGATATCGTTATCCATAAAGATATATTCCCCACTTTCTACCGCATGTGAATACGCAGCTTCCTTCCTGCATCATTCGCTCACCATCGATACAGAATATACACCGTTACACTCTGTTGGGATATAAACACCATACTGTTCCATTTTTTCCAGACAGTCCTCTCATCCGTACGTGTTTTGACAATTACTTCAGAAATCTCCCCTTCCACCGGAATCGTAACATCAAAATCACCCGTTTCAAAAAAAACGAATACAGCACTGAACCTGAATCCGACATAAAGCCTGTCATCCTACTGGACAGCATAATATCCACAGAACCCTTCAGGAAATGATCCTGAATAGAATCCGATGATATGTACAGTGTTTTCCTCTGCTGTTACAGAAGATATCCCCGCACTCTGACAGGCACGAAAACCTCCCAGCTTCCAGCCATATCTACCCGCCAGAAAGATCCCGATCACAATCATCACAACTACAAGCATGGCAGCCTTTCCTTTTTTCAGTATTTCCATATCCATTCCATCCTGTATCTGTATTTTACAGGAATGCCTTGACTGCATACGCCATCCTTTTCAATACAAATGCGTCTGATTTACAGCAGAAATCAACCAGACATTCTTTTCTGCTGTGTGAACAAAAAAATGACGGCACCCCGTCATTTCAGTTTCTTTCCATCAGAAAATGCCTTTCCGACTGTCTTTCCAAGAGCGATGTATGTGTGATTGACAGGATCAAAGATCACCGGCTTCAGTTTTGCAGGATCAATCTTTCCATCGGTCATAATACACTCCTTGGCACATACATTGATGATTTCACCAACAAGGATATCATCCTCATAGCTTTTCACCCTGCATTCCAGTGCCATCGGCAGTTCTTTGATCAATGGCGCATTAACATGTTCCGCTTTTCCTGCAGTAAAACCTGCTCTTGTAAACTTGTCAGGTACGCGCAATGCACTTTCGATTCCAACATAATCACATGCGGTGATGGTATCCTCTGTCGCAAAACTCACCGTAAAGGCACCTGTTTTCATCATGTTTTCTGTCGTTTTGTGATGGGACAGGCTGATGGTGATTTCATTGTTGTCTGTGATACCACCCCAGGCTGCATTCATCGCATCAGCCGTACCATTTTCATCGTATGTTGCAATAATCAATACCGGCATCGGATACATAAACGGCTGAGGTCCAAAATTTACTCTGTTCATATCTGGTTCTCCTTCTCCTGTATCTTACAGGGTCATACCTTGTAATTGCAATCCTAAGAATTCCTTAAACGATGCATACGCCATCACATGATATGATCTGATTCAGGGAGAATACTATGAAACATCAGAAAAGAATATGGATCAATCCATTCACAATGACTATTGCCGGATTATGCATCGGCACCATTGCAAGACTGACAGACATTTATGCCCCAAATATCGGAGATATCTTTTCCCAGGTGAGCATCTGGATTCTTTTCGGTACATGTATCACACTCTACAGTAAAAATAGAAAAGCAGCCATGGTCAATGTTCTTCTGTTCTGCCTGGGCATGCTTGTAACCTACTATGTCACTGCAGCTTTAACGGATGGTATCTATGGCTGGCCGTTTATCATCGGCTGGACTGTATTTGCTTTGGTGTCTCCATTTCTGTCATATGCAGTATGGATCTGTCAGGAAAACACCCTTCTTTCAAAGATCATCTCCATCGGTATCATTGTCGTATCCTTTCTTTCCACAATGATTCTGTTTGATCATCTGCGTGTCCATGACTTTCTGATCAACGGAATTCTATTCCTTATCCTGTTTCTGCAGAAGAAAAAATGACCGGAAAAGGTCATTTCAGTTTCTCTTTGGCAACTGCGATTGCCTCTGCTATGTTTTCTACGACAAAGTCCGCCGCATCCTTGACTTCCTGCGGGGATGAGTGAAATGTAAACGACAGTTCTCCATCGATAAGCATTGGAATATCATTGTAGGAATCTCCGATACATACAGTATGATCGCAATGGAACAGCTCCATTGCTTTTATGACGCCTGTTCCCTTGGATACACCCTCAGGTACAATATCCATCCAGTTACGGTTCTGATAAGCCGCAATATCATCAATTTCCTGGTCCAGCTGTGCAGTAAAGGCTGCAGCCGTTTCATCCATCGGTGTCCAGATCGAGATACCGGATATATGAGAATGATTGAGTTCCGCAAGTGTTTTCAGAACAATCTGGTTATCATAGTGGGGGCGACGGTGATCCACAGTATATACATAACCATCTCCATGCACATAGATCTGATACCCCAGTGCTTCACTTCTTTCATAGATTTCAATCACTCTCTGTAATGGAATTGTCTTTTCCCACAGTATTCTGTAGTCATGATCTTCCAGAGAAGTAATCAGTCCTCCGGAAGAAGCAATGACATAATCCACTTCAGGAGCACCTTTGAGATCTTCATCCATGCCATGCAGAGGTCTTCCTGTACAGATCCCGAAGACATTCCCTTCCTGACGGAAGGCGTCGATCGCTTTCACATCTTCATCCTTGAAGTATCCATTCCCTTTTTCATCCGTAAACCGTAATGTACTGTCAAAATCACTCGCAAAAAGAATCATCTTCTGTTTTTCCTCTCTTTTCCGCCGTCTATTATACTCCTGGTTCTCAGATTCGAATACAGCCAGTTACAGATCTGCAGCACACAGATGGTTTTTCTGTAGAATCATACTATAATGGATCTGTTATTCAGGAGATCATTTATGAACGCACTACAGACAATACGTATTCAGGATATCGAAGGATATCAGATCGGCAATGCCGAATATGAAGAACATGCCACAGGGGTAACAGTCATCCTGCCAAAGGGTGGTGCTGTTACAGGCCTTGACATCCGTGGGGGAGGGCCTGCCTCCCGTGAAAGCGGACTGCTGAACCCGCTTGCTGCAAATGATTGTGTCAATGCGGTTGTATTATCCGGTGGCAGTGCCTTTGGGCTTGACAGTGCAACAGGAGTCATGCAGTATCTGGAAGAAAGAAACATCGGCTTTCCTACCCATGCCGGTGTTGTACCGATTGTATGTACTTCCTGCATCTATGATCTGATTCTGGACAATACAAAACGACCGGATGCCGCCCTTGGTTATCAGGCATGCATCAACAGCGAATCTTTTCACTACAAAGACGGAAACCATGGTGCTGGACTGGGGGCAACGTGTGGTAAGATCTGCGGTACAGATCATATGATGAAATCCGGTATCGGCTCTGCAGCTTTTCAATGTGGTGATCTGAAAGTTGGAGCTTTAGTGGTTGTCAACTGCTTCGGAGATATCTTTGACTTTGAAACAGGCAGAATGATTGCAGGATGCTATGACTACAGCCGAAAACGTCTGATCTGCTCAGAAGAAACCATGTATGCCATGCAGGCTGCTCCTGGTCTATTTCATACCAACACAACGATCGGAGCTGTAGTAACAAATGCATCTTTCAACAAGACCGAACTGACGAAAATTGCAGGAATGGCACACGATGGTATGGCACGCAGTATCAACCCTGTCCATACACAGCATGATGGGGATTCCATTTATGCTTTAGCCAACGGTAACGTAAAAGCCGATCTGAATCTGGTCGGTACTCTTGCCGCAAGAGCATTCGCACAGGCTGTAAAAAATGCCGCTTACAGTGCACAGGACTATCGTGATCTGATCAGTGCATCATCCATCAACAGGTGATCTTTGGATCACTTTTTTACATCCACAATCAGAATCTGATCCACCTCATATGTTTCATCCATCAACCGGTAGATCACCGCCTGCCTGCCGGGTTGTGATGTATCCACATCCGGCAGAATCAGTCTGCCTGTATCACTGATGGAAGAGGCAATATATACCCCTGCATCAAAATACTCTCCCTGTTTTACTTCTGCACCCCTGCATTTCAGATGCAACTTCGGCAGTGAATGAAAGGATATACTCCAGATCAGAAGAAAGGAAAGAATCATACATGTAAAGCCGCCAAGCAGCCAGATTGTTTTTTTCATTGTCAGCCTCCCTACTGTATATTTACCCCTTTTTTCTGGATCTGTGCTGTTTTACAATGGATCCATGAAGAAAATACTGTTATTCGGTTCTGCAACAGCAGACATCACTTTAAACATTGACCACCTTCCATCCCTGGAAGAAGATCTGAATCCATCACATCAGACAATCACACTTGGAGGCTGTGCATGTAATGCCGCCATGATGCTGAAACTGTCTGAGGTTCCATTTACTCTGGCAGTACCTGTTGGTACAGGTCTATTTGGAGATTTCGTACGCACGCAGCTTCAAAAAAGGAATATTCCGATCTGGAAGGAAAGCGAAGAAGAAAACGGAAGCTGCACGTGTCTTGTTACACCGGATGGAAGCAGAACATTCCTTGCGGTACATGGCGGTGAATACCACTACCGGCCTAAATGGCTGGAAAGCCTGCATCCAGAAGATTACTCGATGGTTTACATCTGCGGTATTGATCTTGAAGAACCTTGTAATGACTGTCTGATTGACTGGCTGGAGCAGGCACATCTGCCTGTCTGTTTTGCGTGTGGACCAAGAATCAAAGCCCTGCAGCAGGATCGACTCGAAAGAATCATGGCCCTTCATCCAATCATTCACTGTAATGCAGAAGAGGCGGAAATCCTTCTTGGACGGATTCAGCTTCCTGTATCCACCATACTGAAAAACGCACGGATGTTATCTGCCGATACGGATAACCTTGTTGTCATTACAGATGGGGAAAGAGGATGTGTGGCATGCAACGATGATGAAACACTGTCCATTCCATCTTTCCCGGTAAAACCGGTAGATGGAACTGGTGCAGGAGACAGTCATATCGGTACGATTCTTGCCTGTCTCTATAAAGGATATTCCCTGAAACGCTCCCTTTCCATTGCATCCATTGTCTCTGCTGCTGTAATTCAAAGGCCGGGTGCAGTCCTTTCCAGACAGGAGTATGAAAAACTGATCCCATCCTTCCCGCAGGAAGAGGAAGAATAAAGCCCATACAGATACCGGTAATACACCCATCAGAACATGGATGATTCTGATGGTTTTTCTGTTATTTCACATCAATTGCATACAGATCATAGAAACCCCAGGAACAGAAAAAAGATGAAGATAATGTTTCTCCATCTTTTCAGCACATCATTTCAGACAGTCAGAAATGAAATCCCATGCAGTAAGTCCATCAGCACTGCATTCATTATTGAAGAAGTAAATCCAGCTCCAATGTCCGGAATACTGATAAGGAATACCGGTATTCTGCTTTGTTGCACGTCCGTTTTCATCCAGGAAATATGAGCCGGATGTATCTATGACATGATCTGTAACAGAAACATGAATATTTTCAGCCCCGGCTTTTTTCAGTCTTTCCAGTGTCGGTACTTCATGCTTTTCCGGGATGACCGTTGGATCATCCTTGGAATATACAAAATACAGTTTCTGCTTAGCCAGTACATCAATCTGAGCATCCGTGATGCATGTATCCGGTACAGCTTCACATACAGGCACATAACCATCAAAAACTTTCGGATATTTCATCGCCAGCAGCATTGTCATATAGCCACCATTGGAGCAGCCTGCTACCACTGTCTTTTCCGTCTCGGTCCGGGCAAGATAATCACAGATCAGTTCCACCAGAGATTCCGTATAGAAGGATGTACCGTCCACGACGATCTGTCCCATATTTCTGTTGGCACAATCCCCAGTCCGATCCATCCAGTAGGTTGGACATTGCGGTACAAGGATATTGGCTTTCCCGACCGCTTTCTGAAATGCTTCTCTTTTCAGAACATCTGCCTTATTGGCTAACACTGCAATTCTTGGATCTGTCAATTCAGTTCCGCCTTCGCCGATTCCATGCAGCCAGATGACTGTACGATCACTGCCGCCTTCCGGTTCAAAGTGAGCATATCTATATGTCACACCATCGGATGCTGTGAATGTATCAATGCTCCAGTCATCCGCCTGTGTAACAAAGTCATCCATTGTACAGATGATTGTCTGATCCCCATATTTGATTTTCATTTCATATGGCTGTGACCATGTATTGAAGAATGAATGAAAATCAAACAACAATGGACATCCATGTTCCGGATCCTCATTGAGTTTCAGAATAATGGAAGAACTTTTTTCTTCACAT
Organism: Bulleidia sp.; assembly: GCA_016293365.1. GTDB lineage: Bacteria > Bacillota_I > Bacilli_A > Erysipelotrichales > Erysipelotrichaceae > Bulleidia. Next base: position 6,987 of record JAEDEK010000049.1, read on the forward strand.
CTGTTTCCATCACCATCCACATAGTACACATCTTCCACCGTTCTTTTTTCTTCCATCACAACAACAGGGAATTCAGGTGCCTTTGAAAAATCCGTTACCTGCTTTGTTTCAGTCACTGTAAAACAGGATGGATCGATCTTTTCAACTGCAGTATCAAAGTCAAGTCTGACTTCATCTGTGACACAGTTGTAGTCATAGCCATGTACATAAACAGTCTTTTTCATATCAGTCTGCTCTGACAATGTAGTCAGCCTTTCTTGGGGCAGGTTCTTTTACACCGCCTTCATCACGATATCCAAGAACAAGGTTGCAGATACCTTCGTATTCTTCACCCAGTCCCCACTTTCTCATATACGCTTTGCCTTCTTCCGTTTCATACATTTCCTTTGCACGGAATACATAACAGGAATCCACTCCCAATGCATGTGCCGCATTGATGATATTGGATGCAGCAAGCACGCCATCATGCACATATGTATGCACATTTCGATCTGCGAAAATTTCAATGAGTGTCGGCGCCTGGAAGAATCCGTTTCCTTCTCTGCCAACCGATGACATGTTCAGCCTTCCAAGCTCTGTAATCAGGTCACGATTCTGTGTTACTACGATCCTCGCACTCTGCTTTCCCATTCCACTTGGCGCATATGTACCGGCTTCCAGTATTGCATTCAGTGTTTCTTCGTCAATCTGCCGGTCTGTATATTTACGGCAGGATCTTCTTGTTTTCAGATCAATGATTGTTTCTTTCATCTTGTTACTCCTTTGCATTATTATACCGTAAAACTTATTCCTTTTTTCTTTTTCCCATTAAGAAAAGGAGATTTCTCTCCTTTTGTGTAAAATCAGAGTTCTGTCTTCCAAAGACCATGCAGGTTGCAGTAAGCATAAACCGCAACAGGCTTTTCATCACCGAATGTGAATGTAACTGTTGGAGCATCGCCTGGCTTGAGAGCCTTGCGGTATACACCACAGCATGTTTCCAGAACGATCCATGGAATGTAGTGAGCATCCACCATTGGATGATCCACTGCACCGACATTGACCTTGACTGTGTTTCCTTCCACTGTTGCGACTGGTACATGCTTTTCACCAGCACCATCAGATGTATTCGGAACCATTTCAACCATCTGTTCACCACAGCATGTTACAGGAACGAAAGAATCATTTACCATTTCAATGATCTGGCCACAATGTTTGCACTCATAAAACTTAACCATAATATTCTGTTCTCCTTTTCGAAGGTATATCCTTCTTCTGTACTTTCAGTATAGCGTGAATGAGTAACATTGCAACCGAAATGCTCAGAGAATCCGGATTTCAATTTCTTCCGTTTCATGGTGGACGTACTGACACGGAATACCCTCATCCGCATACTCGATTTCACCATTCTGATTATCATATGGGTCATTTTCCAGATATGTCTTTGCAGGCACTCTTGTTCCCTGAAAAGCACTGGAACATGGAATACGGAACGGATCCAGGCATCCGAAATAGAAATCTCTTCTTTCTTCATTTCCCGCTCTGTATGCACTGCCGCCAAAAGAACAGTCGGCATACAACCATCCATAAGGCTCGATATAGAATCTTGCCCAGTCATGATTGCCGATATGCAGTGGTGTTGCATACAGTCCTGCCTGCCATGTTGCCGGAATCCCCGCCATACGACAAAGCGTAATGAATGTCAACGCCTGTACACCGCAATCCCCTTTCATGGAAGTCGTACAGTATTGAGGAATGGATGGAAGAGTTACATATCTTCTCATAAACGAATACATGATATGAGAAGTAATATAGTCATAGATCTTTCGCGCCTTGATCAAAGGGTTGGTTTCCTCACCAATGATTTCTTTCAGTAAAGATCTCAGATCATCTGTAAAGACGATATGCGGTTTGACTTCTTCCAGACATTTTAAAGGATGATAGTCTGTTACAGCAGATGGATCCAGTGGTACATACTTCATATGATTGAGGAAGGAGTATTCTACAGTGAACCTTTCACCTTTCTTATATGGCTTTTCAAAGTATACACATCTCTGTTCCACTTCATTATCATTAACCATACCTTCATGAGACATGGAAATGATCTGCAGCTCTTCCACCTGTGCATATTCCTTTGGCACAGGCAGCCATACACGGACTGTCTTTCCTTCCTTTTCATAAGCAGGATCAATCCAGATGGAACTCTTTACATGAATCCGACAGGAAAGTTCTCCCTTTTCCTTCATCGCTGCGATTGTTTCATCCAGAAGCTTCGCGCCGGCATCCTCCGTATGATCCACATACCTTTGGGCATAATTCAGTCTTGTCTTGATCAGATTTTCAAAGAAGTTGTTTTTCAAATACATCTGTCCTTCTTTGAAAATGAATTCAAAGGCTGAATCAGCAAACAGTGCATCGAATTCCTCATCTTTAAAATCTGAGATTCTTTCACGCAGAATATCCAGTGCCTGTTGTTTTGTATAGATAAAATCCAGAGGCATTCTGGCAATGATTTCCTTTTCCAGCTTCAGTCGTTCCTTTAACATGGACGGAAGATCCTTCTGCAGCCTTTGATCAATGATCTGATTCATCAGTTCAAACTGACCATTCCACTTGAGTTTGAGAAGGTCTTCCGGTAATGGTGTATTCAGTACTCTGATATCCATAGTGTTTTTCTCCTGTTTTTATGATTTTATGTATTATACAACAGAACCTAGATCACAATACCATCGCAGTGATCGATTTCATGCTGAACAATCTGGGCAGGCCAGCCTGTCAGCTTCAGCTTCTGTTTTTTCCAGTTGATATCCATATAGGATACGGATATGGACTGATAACGCACGGTCGGACGAAGTCCGCTTAAGCTGAGGCATCCTTCCTGTGTTTCATAGCGTCCGCTTCTGCTTTCAATTACCGGATTGAACATGGCAATGTTCATCACACCGGTATTGACAACAATGATCCGTTTATTGATGCCGATCATATTGGCTGCCATACCGACACAGGCAGCAGCATTTGCAAAAAGCGTATCCAGAAGATCTTTTCCGATCGGAATATCCTGTTTTTCTGCAGGAACTGATTTCCGGGAAAGAATCATCACATCTTTTACAACTTGTCTGATCATGTAATATATCCTTTCTGCACATGCAACGCGACATTTTTTATACTTTATATACAAGCTCAAATTCTTCTGTGACTACCATCACATCATGCAGATCAAACGGAAGACCATATGTTTCATATTCCTTTTTGAAGAAATATTCATGTACCGCCTTCCAGTATGTCAAGGTACGATCTCCTTCGCCTTCTTTATAGGCATGATCTTCACTGACTTCATAAAACGGTATAACTGCCACCTGAGTTGTGCGGATGATGCAGAGAGCTTCCTCCTTACTATTCAGGATGACGCTGTATTCCCCTTCCTTCGGCAATGGTTCATTGTCGATTTCATACAGGCGGTATGCAGAAGCTGTAGCAGTTTTTCTGCCTTTTAAGACAAGTCCTGCCAGTTCATCTCCTGTTCCACCAAACTGCCATGCCTGATATGGCTGATCCGTATTCTTTCCTGTTTCCTGACAGTATTTTTCCCATAACTGTTTTGCATTCATAATGATTACCTCTTTATTCTGCAAACATCATATCATTTCAACACTGTTTTCCAGTAAAAAATGACTGTGGAAGCACAGCCATTAACAGATCACATCCTCGTAGAACTGATTCATTGTATCCTCATCATCAAAGACTGCAAGATACATGTAATCACCCATTGTTGAAGCAAGTGCTTCATCCACAGGTCCATAATCCTTCAGACAGTATCCGTATTTCTGGAAGATCTCATCTTCACTGTATGTAAATTCTCTGCCATATCTTCTCCCCGCAAAGGCACAGTAGCCATTACGCACCTTTGGCTGCAGAGAAGAATCATAGGCAATCATATCCGCATAGATCTTATATACATTTGTATTACCGGCATAGTTCATCATATCCGGTGTAATCCCGCCGCATGGACGCATATTGACTTCCAATGCTACGACATCTCCAGCCTTACCGATATGCTGATCAGAGTTAAGACGGAAGAATTCAAAATGTACAAATCTGTTTTTCACGCCGAAGCTTCTGACAGTTGCCCTGCCGGCTGCTTTCAGATCATCCGGAATTTCACTGGTGACATGATATGCTGCATTGTCATTGTTATTGACGATATCCATGATGGAAATCGGCGATACCGTTCCGGATTCAAAGATCGGATCTCCGTTGGAATCAACGATTGCATCATAGGAATCCACCACACCATTAATGAATTCTTCCATGATATACAGAATATCCGGATCTTTTGTCGCAAAGAAATATTCCAGATCCTGTTGATTTTCAATCTTATGTGTATCAGAAGCGCCGACGCCATTATCCGGTTTTGTACATAACGGATAACCCACTTCCTCAATAAACTGCATGCATCCATCCCAGTCATCCACAAGATGATATCTTGCTGTTGGAATACCGGCAGCCTGATAGTACTTCTTCATATTGGACTTATGGCGGAACACCTCAATCTCATCTTTCTGGAAGCCGCTTGTAATATGGAAATCAGTTCTGAGCATGGCATCTCTTTCCAGCCAGTACTCATTGTTAGATTCCAGCCAGTCAATTCTGCCATGTTTGAAAATAAAGAAGGCAACCGCACGATAGACGGATTCATAGTTTTCCAGACTGTCAACCTTATAGTATTCATTCAGGCTGTCCTTCAGTTGTTGACTCAGCTCATTGTAAGGCTGATCCCCGATTCCCAGTACGTTGATTCCATTGTTTTTTAATTCCCGACAGAACATCCACTAATTCGTCGGAAAATTCGGTGATATGAATACAAAATTCGTCATAAGCGTTTTTTCCTTCCTTTTATTGGCTCATTATATCGGGTGTATTACTCAAAAACAATGAATTATGTAAACTTTTTCTTATTTGAAAGTTAATTTCAAGTTTCTTTTCAGTAACACGTTACACCAATGCCTGAAAAAAAGTGCTTCCACAAGGGAAACACCATTTCTTAAGCCTGGGCTGTATTGACTGTAAAACGTTTGATACCTGCCTTGTCCAAAGATACCATGATGACTGGAATCAGAACAAGCTGTAAGGCAATGCCAGGAACTGCATTCAACAATGCTCCTGCAAGGAATGCCTGGAATGTAAATGCACCACCGCTGACACCAAGCAGAATCATCATTGCTGCACCCCATACGATTCTTCCACCGATCATTGCCAGTACAAGACATCTGTACAGTGCCTTGACACACTGCCATCTGGAATGTTCATACAGAAATCCTGCAAGGAATCCATATGTCATCAGTTCAAATGCCATGGCTGTTGCGGTTGGAAACATTGGTGGCATACCAAACATCATGGATCTTAATACCGGAACAATCAGACCCACAACCAGACCATACTGCCAGCCACAGATAAAGCCACATAACAGGACTGGAATATGCATTGGACATAACATGCTTCCAATCTGTGGAATCTGTCCTGTTACAAATGGCAGGACAATGCCAAGCGCCAGGAACATACCTGACAATACAAGTTTCTTGAGATTCTTCATTTCCTATACCTTCTTTCCCATTTCATATGCCTGTGCCACTGCAGGATGACCGGCTACTTCCCCTTGTCCACTGACACCTCCGGCAAACACCTCACCTTTTAACTGTGCCTGTTCGAAGCAGTCAATCCATCCCTGGATCCCGTTTACTGTACCGACAGGGGTGTCTTTCTCATTTTCCGCAGCCGTACACAGAACATAAATATCCCTGAAATCATATGGATAACTGTACAGTGGATTGGTACGGTCAAGCAGAGTTTTCATCTTGCCGCTCATACCAAAGAAATATACCGGTGTCGCAAAAACAATGACATCTGCTGTCTTCATCTTTTCTGCAAGTTCCACTGCATCATCTTTGAGAACACAGGTCCCTGTTTTATGACAAGCCATGCAACCGATACAGTAATCGATCTTCTTACCGGCAAGTGACTCATACATCACTTCATTTCCGGCTTCCTGTGCACCCTTCATGAATGCATGTGCCAGCACATCCGAATTACTGGATGAGCGCAGGCTGGCGCTGATGATCAGTACTTTTTTCATTACACACCTCCACAATCAGTATCCATATTCTGCCACCTATAGTTTACTTCAGGTCAAGAATTTTTTGACTTGTGTTCCAGAAATCGAGTAGGAGGAATTTCTCTTAAATGAGAAATTCCGACCTCTCACACCACC
>JAEDEK010000206.1 GCA_016293365.1 Bulleidia sp.
CAGCACTGTGTGATGAAATGGAAAAAACAGATCATAAGAGAAACTATATGACAGTGCCTGCAGCAATCAGAGAACTGGAGAAGATAGAGATGATCCGATATGGTAATGATGTATACAGACTGGATCATTCCATTACAAAGAGCAGAAGGCAATTTTGAAGGCATTTGATATTGGCAGCAACGATGTCAAAGCAAAGATCAATGGCCTGAGCATGAGACTTGGTTATAGAACAGGATAACCCCATACAACAGACAAGGCACCGGTATATTCCGATGACTTGAATATTACATACGGTCTGAATGATGGTAAGTTAAGATACTATTAATACTCCCTAATAAGTCAAATGTTATTTAGCTTATTTAAGCCATTTTTTAGTACTTATTTTGATATAAGCCAATAGGTTATGGATATTTCTTGCATCGATGTGCTGAATTATAACGATTTTCATGTATTACACGCACTTTTAAAACAAAACGTCACGTTTCATTTATAAATGGCCTTTGTGTAATGCCCTCATCGTTATGGGTGTGCACCTCCCGTGTCTACCAGGATCACTCTTATTTAAGAGGCCCTAACTTCCTTCGTCCCACATATCCATAACCTGGGTGCCGATTAAGCTCAACTGCAGGATCGTTGCCCTATGGTTAAAATATCTATCGGCTACCGGCTCATACTTTGTCGTTTATCTTTGAATTTGCATCCTTGATGTATGGTATCGCATTTTCAGCGGACGTTCATACCATACTCTCCAGTGCTTTTCCATCTATGTTTTTTGGTCATAGACAGATTGAGATGTCCGATATTTATCAGTCACCTGAATCTGTCTACGACTTTTTTACTGTTCTGTTACTTGTTCCTATGCGTGTACTATGTCCTGTGTCATCTTTGTTCCATCATAGCTGACTCCATCTGTCAGTATCTTATAGAATATGCGGATCATCTTACATGCCACTGCTACAACTGACTGTATTCCCTTCAGTGGATTATTTGTTCGTGTTGTGTAATACGCGTGTATCTGTCTGAACTCTGCGTTCTTCGCAATTACAGACAGCGCTGTCTGGTACAGTACCCAGCGAAGTCTTTTTCTTCCTCTATAGCTGATTCTCTTCTCTCCCTGATGCTTACAGGACTCATTTGTCACTATTGCATATCCTGCAAGTTTCTGTATTTCTTTAGGGTTATCAAATCTACTTATTTCTCCGACTTCAGAAAGAAATGTTAATACCGTGGCTTTACCAACGCCCTTGATTTCAAACAATTTGTCTACATTCTTGATTTTTGGCAGAATTTCATCTGCCTTCTTCTCAATCTCATCCAGTCTTTCCTGATAACGATCTAGATCTTCCTTGATTGACTTGAATTCGATTCTGGCTATTGATGCCGCTTCTTTTCTGCCAATACTGTTTCTAGCTGCTTCATACAGCTTTCTGGCTTTTCTTTCTCCTGCACCTCGTACCTTCTTACTTCTCCAGATCTGCAATATTCCTTCAACACCTAACGTCACGATGTCTTCAGGTAATGGATACAGGTCCAGAATCATCATTGCAGTCTTTGATACAACGTTCTTGTACGCTCCTTTAAATTCTGGAAAATAACGTGAATACCATCGAGATAATCTGTTCTTGCATTGCGTGAGACTTTCCTGTGTACGTATGCGCAGATTGGAAAGTTCTCTTAGCTCTGCGTACTCTTCTTCAGGCATGTATGGGAACTGATATCTCCCATCTGCCACAAGACCTGCAATTACCTTAGGGTCTTTCCTGTCATTCTTTGATGGATCATTGTCATCTAATTCCTTTGACTTATGAACAGCTGCAGGATTTACATGTACAAGAATCATTCCATTATCTTTACAATATGTAGCTAAAGCTTCCCAATATATGGAAGTCGGTTCCATACCAACGATAATCTTTTCAAGACCATTTGCTTTCATGATATTTACCGCCCAATCTTTGAACGTCTTAAATCCTTCGGCAGTATTATGAAAGTGTAATGGCTTTTTTGACAATTCCTGTTTTCTACATGTAAATGCTCGTGCATATTCATCATATGATCCGATATCCACACCAATTACCAAAGTTTTTTCATCAACCAGTTCAATCTTTTTGTTTTGTTTGTTACAATTCTTCATAGGTACCTCCATATTATTGTTTCAGCTAACCGGTCAAGATCAGCAGATTCAATTTTACGACTGGTACTTTTTAATTTCATTCTTCCTTTCCACTTCCTCATTTACATGTTACAGGAAGCTCAACTCATCTTACTTCATAGAGGCTTATAAAACGTGAGAAAGTTTTATTGTAA
>JAEDEK010000207.1 GCA_016293365.1 Bulleidia sp.
TCCGGGTAAGTTGATGCGAATGATCCTTAGATCATTCTCTTCAAGCCTGGCAATTTATTGCCGGGCAGTTGACAATGGATGAAGGAGAGATCTTCTATGATGATATATCGTTGTCGTCGATGAAAGAGGAAGAAAAGATCCATCTGAAACGCAGAATCAGTCTGATTTTTCAGGATTATCAGCTGTTACCGGAACTGACAGTGCGTGAAAATATCCTTCTTCCATGTTTTCTGCATGAGGAACAGGCTGATCAGGAATGGTGTGATGCGATTCTCGACAGACTGCAGATCAGAGAAATTGAAAATAAATACCCGGATCAGCTGTCCGGTGGACAACAGCAGAGAACAGCAATCGGCAGAGCATTCATGACAAAGCCTGAATACCTGTTCTACGATGAACCGACCGGTAATCTGGACCGTAAGACAAGTGAATCTGTACTGCATCTTCTTATGGAAGTCAGGGATCTGTGTGATCCTCTTATTATTCTGGTAACCCACGATCTCGATATTGCAAGAAGTGCGGATATCGTCCTGCATATTGAAGATGGCATGTTCATACAAGATTGAAAACGTGCCAACAGAAGTTGGAAAGTTCGAGTACCACAGGAATATTCGTCTGATGATATGTCTTGATTCTGTATGGATCATCCTTTGAAATGCATTGATTTTCAATGTATGGAAATGGTTTTTCGCATCTGAAAAACTGCTGAATTCCATATAGGGAATCCCTATAATGAGCCCATAAAGAGGAGGGGTAACCTTATGAAATTCATGGATAAATTCATGGAAAAGTTTAATGAGATTGCTGACCGTACTCTTGTCCCGATTGCCAGCAAGGTGGCTACACAGCGTCACCTGTCCGCAATCAGAGACGGTATGGTTGTTGCGATTCCATTATCCATTCTGGGTGGTCTGTGTCTGATTGTTTCCACACCACCGTTCAAGCCTGATACACTTGGTGACTGGGGCTTCTTCAGTGACATGCTGCTTGGCTGGTATAACTGGGCACAGACGTACAAGGCTGTTCTGCAGCTGCCATACAACATGACAATGGCTCTGATGGGTCTGTTCATCTGCTTTGCGATTGCATATCATCTGGCAAAGAGATATGGTATCAACGAACTCAACGCAGCTGTTGTTTCAGTAGCTGTATTCCTGATGGTCGGATCTCCTGTCACAAAGGCAGTTGCTACAGCTGCTATCACAGAAGGTGCAACAGTTGAAACAATTCTTGGAAGTGCTGCTTCCTACATTCCGACAACATATCTGGATGCCAAGGGTATCTTCACAGCAATCATCGTATCCATCGGATGCGTTGAAATCATTAACTTCCTGCTGAAGAAGAACATCCGTATCAAGCTGCCAGACAGCGTACCACCGGCAATTGCTTCTTCCTTTGATGCAATCATTCCGATGTTTGTATGCATTATTCTGTTCTATTCCATTTCTCTTGTTGTTCAGAACATGTCCGGTCAGCTTCTGCCAAGCCTGATCATGACAGCTCTTGCACCGGCAGTATCCGGTCTGGATTCCCTTGTTGGTATCTGTCTGATTACAATCGTTGCACAGACATGCTGGTTCTTCGGTCTGCACGGTGCATCCATCACACAGCCGATCCGTCTGCCATTCATGCAGATGTATCTGGTTGAAAACATCTCTGCATATGCCGAAGGTGCTGCTCTGACACACTTCTTCACACAGCCATTCTGGTCTTATGTCATCTGTATCGGTGGTGGTGGATCCACACTGGGTCTTTGCATCCTGCTGCTGATGTCCAAGTCCAAGGAACTGAAGACACTGGGAAGACTTTCCATCATGCCTGGTATCTTCAATATCAATGAACCGATTATCTTCGGTCTGCCAATGGTATTAAACCCACTGATGCTTGTACCATTTGTATTTGTACCGGTTGTAAATTCCATTATCTGCTACACATGTATGGCAACAAATCTGATTGGCCGAGGTGTCGTAGAAACACCATGGACAACACCGGCTCCACTTGGTGCAGCTCTTGGCTGCATGGATGTCAAGGCTGGCATCTTGGTCGTAGGCCTGATCCTGCTGGATATGCTGCTTTATTATCCATTCTTCAAGCTGATGGAAAAATCCAAGCTTGCTGAAGAAGGCGCAGAAGCATAACTAATTCAGAAATACCGACACACACAACACACACGAAAGAAACCGATCTGGTTGTACGGATCGGTTTTTTGCTGGTCAGACAGTTTTCATTTATTTCTGAAGAAAAAAACAATGAATTTCTGATTTTTTACGTATATATACTTCAGGAGGATATCTCA
>JAEDEK010000208.1 GCA_016293365.1 Bulleidia sp.
TCAACCTGAATGTTGCCTGTACTTGCCTTGGATGCCTCTACAACATCTTCTGTCAGCCTCTTGAGTCTTTGACTCTGTCTGTCCAGTACATCCAGATATTCCTTTTCCTGTTCTTCCGTATGTTCTTTTTTGAGAAGATCCACATAGTTGATGATGGAAGTCAGAGGTGTTTTCAGATCATGAGAGACATTGGTAATCAGCTCTGTCTTCATTCTTTCCGACTTCATCTTTTCATTCACAGCAGTTTCCATCGCATTTCCGATTTCGTCAAAGGACCTGCCCATCCGATAGAATGGTCCTTTCATATCATTCAGCTTCATTTCATCAATACGATAATCCAGTTTCCCTGCAGAAAGATTATCTACAGCTTCTGAAAGAACTTTGAAATCTCTTCCACACTGCAGTACTGCATAGCCACCGATTACAGTTATGACAAGTGCCGCCAGACCCCAGATACCGGTACGACCCAGAAAGACAATTTCTGTGAAAATGCCAAGGCCATATGCCGCAACAACAAATCCAAGCCACCAGGAAGAAGATTCACGTACAGATCGATAAATACCATTGATCCAACGATAGAAACCATTGAATGTACCGAATACACCTGAGAACAGTTTTGAAATCAGATTGTTGGAAAAGAAGGTATGACTTTTGATTCTGACTGCGATGGAAATGAGATAGAAGTACAGCAGCAGACAGATCACCTCAATACCGGAAATTGGTGTTACAAGGTTGATCAGTGTTCTGACATTCATACCGTGGAAGGCTTCAAAGTACAAAGCAGTCAATGCCCCGGCTCCTGCCACAATCATACCGATTACAATCGTCAACAGATCCAGTGGAATCCGATCAAACCATGACAGGAATATTCCATCGTATCCTTTTCTGTGCCCTGCACCGATCATTTCCAGAATGATAATGACAAGCGCTGCCCAAAGACATGCCACCATCACCGGCACTGACATGTTCACATAAGAACCGACTGTTGCGTAAAACGAATATTCTTCCGCAAACAGATCGGATGGTGAAGTCGGATCATTCAGACATGTTATCACAAGATATGCCTTCTCTCCATCTGCCAGACCCTGTTCCTCCACCTGATTTCTGTTGGTGTAATAATAGTTATAGATACCATAACCCCATGATTCCAGGCTATCCGGATTGGCATAATATAATGCATAGGATACATGATCATAATCAATCACAGAACCAGGTGATTGACCATCCACAAGATTCCAACCCCATCCGTCATATTCTTCGATCCAGTATCTCTCGTTTCCTGCAGCTTCAATGCCATCGTTCATGTTATAGATGATGTTTTCCACACGCTGTCTTGCGCGATCTTCCAGTCGCACATAGCATTCGTTTGTATCATAGTAGGAAGATGTTCCACCGGCATAGTTGTAATAAACAAATACATACCCTGCAAACGAAGTGATGGCACACAATACAATAAGAAGAATAACACCAACAGTTTTCAGGAAACCGTTTGTTTTCAGACTGTTATTTTTCATTACCTGCCTCCATTCTGTATCCCTGTCCCCACACAACACGGATATACCTTGGATCCTTCGGATTGATTTCGATCTTTTCTCTTAAATGACGGATATGAACCGCAATCGTTCCTTCTGTACCGATCGGTTCATCTTTCCATACTTCCTTATAGATCTGCTCGGAGGAATATACCTTCCCCGGATTCTGGATCAAAAGTTTCAGTATGCCATATTCCATCGGTGTCAAAGATACCGGCTCTCCGTCTACCTTAACGGATTTTTCATCATCATTGACGGTAATACCACCGATTGTCCACTGATTCTCCTGTGGCAGCTGACCACCAAGCGTTGTATAACGTCTTAACTGCGAACGGACTCTTGCGATGACTTCTGCCGGATTGAATGGTTTTGTCACATAGTCATCCGCACCAACATTGAGCCCCATCACCTTATCCGTATCCTCACTTTTTGCACTGAGGAAAATGACCGGAATATTGGAGAATTCACGCAGTCTGCTGATGGTTTCAATACCATCCATCTGCGGCATCATGATATCCAACAGAACAAGATCCACTTTCTTCTCCTTTACCATCTGCAGAGCCTGTTTTCCATCTGCCGCTTCAAGCAGTTCATATCCTTCCGGCTTGAGATAGATTTTCAGAGCAGATCTGATATCCTTTTCATCATCTGCGATCAATACAGTTGTCATAATGCACCTCTTTTTTACACTTTCTATTGTATGAAATACGACATTAAGAAAACAGAAGTCAAATGATTAAAGTTTTCTTAAGCCAA
>JAEDEK010000050.1 GCA_016293365.1 Bulleidia sp.
AAACCGGATGGAAAAACACAGGTAACAGCTGAATACAATGATGGTGTGCTGACAAGAGTGGATACCATTGTTGTTTCCACCCAGCACAGCGCAGAAGCAACACAGGATATGATCCGTGATATTATCATGAAGGAAGTCATTGCCCCGGTTGTAGATGCCTCCCTGCTGGATGAGAATACAAAATATCTGATCAATCCATCCGGCTCCTTTGTACTGGGTGGCTCCTGGGGTGACTCTGGAACAACAGGAAGAAAGATCGTCGTCGATACATATGGTGGATATGCACCGATTGGTGGCGGATGCTTCTCTTCCAAAGACCCTACTAAGGTGGACCGCTCTGCTGCCTACTACGCACGTTATGTGTGCCGTAACCTTGTCGCAAACGGACTTGCTCATAAGTGTCAGATTGAACTGTCCTATGCGATTGGTGTACAGCAGCCGATCTCTGTCTATGTACAGTCCTTTGGCACTTCCCAGTATTCAGACGAACAGCTGCAGGAAATCGTACTGAAAAACTTCGATTTCTCTGTTACAAATATCATCCATGAACTTGATCTGCTGCGCCCGATTTATCGAAAGACTGTGAACTATGGTCACTTTGGCAAAAAGGATCTGCCTTGGGAACAGTATCATAAAATCGAATTGTAATACGCAAACACAGGTATCCCTTCATCCAGGAACACCTGTGTTTTTTTACTGCTTCTGCAGCTTGTAGATATATGTATCTTTCCAGATTGGATTACCATTCTCATCTTTAAAGAAATACACATTGGCATGCAGGTGCTGCACCCTTTTCATCCCCAGTGCTTCCAGCAGTCGCCATGAGTTTTCATTTTCAGGATCACACTGTGCCATGATGATATTGACCCCATGATCAAAAGCATCTTTGATCACTGCAGTACATGCTTCTTTTGCATAGCCATGATGCCAGTACAGGTAGTGGAACACAAAACCAAGTTCCTTCTGTGTTTCAGATGTGTTTCCAAGCCACAGATTGCCGATCAGACGGTGATCGTTTTTCCTCTGCACCGCAATCATCTGTGGATCATTGATCCTACGGTGCAGTTCTTCTTCTGTTTTCTTTCGGGTCATCGGCAGATATGGTTCATACTCCAGCGTCTTTGAATCACTGAGATACGTATAAAGATCATCCAGATCTGCTTCTTCAAACCTTCGTAAGATCAGTCTTTCTGTTTCCATCTTATTTCTTCAGTCTGATTTCCAGAACCGTATCAATCGGATCCGGCATCTGATGATATGCGGTATCGACATTCAGGAATGTGTATTCCGGGAAGGATTCCCCATTCCATGGTGTAACAAGCTGAATCTCAGATCCATCCGACAATCTGCGAACGGATTCAATCCTTTCCATTGGGATATGCACTGCAATATCAAAGATGGATTCATCCAGAATATGGGCATAGATGACATCCCCCTTCTGTGTATATCTGCCCCATTCCGGTTTTTCAAGATCACTTGCACCACATCCATAGATGGATGCACTGTTATATTCCATCCATTCTCCGATTTCCTTGAGAATCTGTACGGACTGTTTCGGGAATCTACCTCTTGCATCAGGTCCAACATTGAGAATCATATTACCGTTTTTGCTGACACATTCCACAAGCGTGCGGATCAGAAGTGCAGCAGATTTGTAGTTTGTATCCTTGGCACAATAACCCCAGTGTTCATTCATGGTAATACACGCTTCCCATGGCACTGGCTTTCCGACTTTGTTGACGATTCCATATGGTGGAATCATCTGTTCCGGGGAAGTAAAGTCTCCGGCTGTACGGGATGGATGTTCTTCCATAATGGATCCTGGATAGATCCCATCTCCTTCCATACGGTTATCGGTTATCATGTCTGGCTGGTATGCATCAATCATGTCACGGATTGTTTCTGCACCCCATTTATCCTTTTTCATTTCATTATAGGAAAAATCAAACCACATGATATCCAGTTTTCCATACCCCGTGAGAAGTTCTCTGATCTGGGTATGCATGTAATCCAGATATCTGTTCCAGTCTCTGTTTTCATTGGAAAATTCCGGATGATTGCGCATCGGATGATGCCTGTCACCATAGTGCGGGAAATCCGGATGATGCCAGTCAATCAGAGAATAATAAAGACCGACCTTTAATCCTTCTTCACGGAAAGCATCCAGATATTTTCTGACTAGATCTTCCTTGTATTTGAAGTCCGTTGTCTTTGTATCAAACAGGCAATAGCCATCGTGGTGTTTGGCAGTCATTACAGCATATTTCATACCTGCCTGCCTGGCAGCCTTTGCCCAGGCTTGTGGATCAAAGGCTTCCGGATTGAATTCCTTTACAAATGGAATATAGTCTTCTTCTTTCATTTCATCATAGTTGCGTACCCATTCTCCACGGGCAGGAATGGCATAAACGCCCCAATGCAGAAACAGACCGAAGCGGTCATACTGAAACTGTTGAATGTTCATAATCGTTAAATCCTCCAGAAAATGATGTCTGTCTTATGCTTCCATTATACCTTCAGGCCCATAAAAAAGCAGTCAGACCGACTGCTTATATCGATTATTCAGCTTCTTTTTTCAATACGGCTGCACATCTTGGGCAAAGACCGTTTTCATCTGCTTCCAGTGTATAGTTCCAGCATCTTGGGCACTTTTCACCGGCTGCCTTGACTACCTTGACACTGCGATCAGATGCGGCTGTAACAACTGCACGGGATACGATCATCCACTGCGCAGCCTCACCCTTCAATCCCTTTTCCAGAAGTTCCTTTTCTTCTTCTGTTACTGCAAGCTGAACTTCAGCTTCCTGAGAAGTACCGATTTCCTTATTGGCACGTGCTTCTTCCAGAGCCTTGTTGACATCATCCTTGATACCATTGAGGGTAGTGAACATTGCCTTGACTTCTGCTTCATTTTCATAATGAACAGCTGTAGGGAAATGTGCATAATGTACGGATTCCACAGAATCATCTGTAAAATGCATCCATACTTCTTCCATTGTATAGACAAGGAATGGTGCCCACAGCTTCACAAGAGCATCTGTTGCCTGCCAGAAGACGGACTGAACCTGTCTTCTTCTTGTATCATTCTTTGCACTGCAGTACAGAATATCCTTTGTAAAATCACAGTAATAGGAAGACAGATCATTTGTCATGAAGTTGACAAGTGTCTTGTTGGCATCAATATAGTCATATGACAGTACTGCCTTGACTGTTTTTTCGATAACTTCATTCAGCTGGATCATGACATACTGATCAACCGGTTCCAGGTTTTCATAGGCAATCATATCCTTCTTTGGATCAAAGTCAGCAGGATTGAGGTTACCGAGCAGGAAACGGAATGTATTTCTGACCTTACGGTACTGATCAGATACCTGTTTGATGTTGGATGGACCAAGCTTCAGGTCTTCCTTGAAGTCGGAAGTCATTGCCCAAAGACGGAATACGTCAGCACCGTTTTTATTGATGATATCCATCGGATTGACAACATTACCGACAGACTTGGACATCTTTTCACCCTTGGAGTCACACACATAACCATGGGAAAGTACTTCCTTATATGGAGCTGTACCATTGACTGCTGTAGAAACAATCAAAGAAGAGTTGAACCAGCCACGATACTGGTCGGAACCTTCAAAGTACAGATCACATGGATAATCATAGCCTCTTGCGGACAGTTCATTCCAGGAAGAACCGGAGTCAAACCATACGTCCATGATGTCCTTTTCCTTTGTAAACAGACCATTTGGAGATTTTTCATTCACATAACCATACGGCAGAAGATCCTTTGCTTCACTTTCAAACCAGATATTGGAACCATGCTGTTCAAACAGATCGGCGATGTGTTCAAATACTTCCATATCCATGATCGGAGAACCGTCTTCACAATAGATGATCGGAATCGGTACACCCCAAAGACGCTGTCTGGAAATACACCAGTCACCACGATCGGCAATCATGTTATGCATTCTCTTCTGGCCGAAGTCGTTATGCCATTTGATCTGATTGTCGATTTCATCCAGCAGCTGTGGCTTGATCTTATCAATGGAACAGAACCACTGCTTGACCGCTCTGAAAATAACCTTCTTTTTCAGTCTGTCATCATGCGGATAGCTGTGAGTGATGTTTTCTACTGCAAGCAGACATCCCTTTTCATTCATATCATGAATGATTGCCTTGGAGCAGTCTTCAAAGAACATACCGCAGTACTTGCCTGCTTCTTCATTCATGTTACCCTGATAATCAACTGTATTGATTGGAGCTAAGCCATATCTTGCACAGACAAGGAAGTCATCCATACCATGACCACCGGCCGTATGAACAACACCAGTACCATCTTCATCAGTTACATGGTTACCAAGTAATGTCGGACATTCCTTATCCAGTACAACATGATGGTATGTGATACCTTCCAGTTCTCTTCCCTTAAAGACACGTAAGACGCCCTGATTTTCCAGACCGAACTTGGCAAGAAGAGGTTCCACAAACTTATCAAGCATGATCAGCTTACCCTTTTCTGTCTGTACTTCTGCATAGTTCAATGCTTCATTGAGGGAAACCGCTTCGTTGGCTGGAATTGTCCATGGTGTTGTTGTCCAGATGACAAAGTAGTCATTTTCATCCAGTACGCCCTTACCATCCGCAATCTGGAACGCCAGATAGATTGTGGCATCCTTGACATCACGATATACGATTTCAGAATCAGCTACTGCTGTTTCATTGAATGGAGACCAGTAGACTGGTTTGAGACCCTGGAAAATCATTCCTGTAGAAGCCATCTTACCAAATGTTCTGACCTGGCGTGCTTCAAACTCCTTGTTTAATGTGATATATGGATGTTCGTAGTCTGCAATCTGACCAAGTCTTTTTTCAGTTTCCATCTGCGTTGCGATCTGTGTATGAACAAATTCATCACACTTTTCACGGAACTGTGCACTTGTCAGCTTCTTGCGGTCAACCCCCTGCTTTTGAATCGCATTTTCTGTTGGTAAACCATGTGTATCCCATCCTGGGAAGAATGGTGTATAGTAACCTGCCATTGCATGGGATCTGACAATAAAGTCCTTGATGGAACGATTCATTGCCGTACCGGCATGAAGATTACCATTGGCATATGGTGGACCATCGTGCAGAACGAAGGATGGTTCTCCTTCATGGTGCTTCAGAATGTTCTGATAATAGTTGTTGTCCTGCCACTGCTTCAGGATCTTCGGTTCCTTTGTCGGCAGATTTCCTCTCATTTCGAAATCTGTCACAGGCATGTGCAGCGTTTCTTTGTAATCCATGTTTTCTCTCCTTTGTTTTCAATAAAAAACGTCCTTGAGATTATTCTCTAAGGACGCAGAATGCGCGGTACCACCTTAGTTCATGTCATTCATGGACATGCCCTTGTGATTCCCGTAACGTGGGAATGACGACTGTTCATCAGGTGATGTCAGTATTCGATCTTCCATCCTGTTTGCACCAGACACAGGCTCTCTTTGTGGTCCTTCGAATATGCGCGTCCTGAATCAACGCAGTTTTGTTTCGGCTTCTTCAAGCCATTTCAGATCAGGCATTTCCGGAATGCGGAAGGAATCCAGAGCTTTGATGAGATCTGTAAGCTCACCCTTCATTTCCGTTTTGACTTCTCCTGCCTGAGAATACAGTTTTGACAGATCCATTAAGATCAGTCGGGATGTACTGATTGCCGTACGGATAATCTCATCTGCATTTTTCTGTGCAGTTGCGATAATCTGATTTGCTTCACGTAACGAAAGCCGTGCAATGTTTTCCGCTGCTTCTTTTCTGGAAGCATCCATCGCCTGCAGAGATTCGTATTTTCCTTTGATCTCTTCCAGTTGCCGTGTTGTTTCCACAAGCTGCTGCTGGTAGAGTTCCACCTTGCGTTGAAGCTGATCAACCATGGCAGCGTAGCGATCAATCGCATCGTCGACTGCGAAACGGTCATATCCGTTCTTCATGACGCGAAATGTCGGTTTCTGTGCTGTCATGTCCCTTCGTACTCCTATATGCTCTGTTCGATTTCAATTGCAACCCGGTCCCCGCCTGTCTTTCTGATCACACCGAGAAAACGGAATCTTCCTTTACCACGAATCGAAATCGTACCGTTATTATCGCACAGTTTATCAGGGCTATCAAGCGTGATGTGATTGAGTTGTACAAGTCCTCCCCGGATCATTTCCTTTGCCTGGGATCTGGATACATGAGCCAGTGAAGCAACAATTGCATCCATACGTGTGCTTGCCGCAATGACCGTCATCTTTTTTGTTTGAAAGATCTGTACAGGCCGATCCTTATTGATTTCAAAAGAAACGGAAAGCTGGTTGATCCTGGTCAGATTCTGCATCAGAAACGGTGCCATGGAAGTGGTTATATACAGATGGATATGATCTTCTTCCACCCAGAAATCCCCAAAGGCACTTCTTTCAATCTGCAGATGCATGAGTGCACCAAGCACATCGCGATGACTGATTTTCCGAAATCGCTGATCAATCCTTGCCGACAGGCATACAATATCATAAAAGCCATCTTCCACAATACTTTGGAAAATGACTCTTCTTTTTGCGGCACCGGGATAACCACCATCATAGATGACAGTATCACTGGCAGGAAAATACTTTTGTGCGACTGCCTGCTGCTGCTCATTGAGAAACCCGGAATACAGATTCGTATGCCAGATTTCACTTTTATCACGCAGATCAGAAAGATGTGCAATCAGTGATGTATCTTCCTTTGACTCAATCATCTTCTGAATCCATGGAGATTCCACCGGATACAGGGATGTTCTGTGGTGTACACAGAATTACGTTGTGTCCGATCTTTTGAATTGCTCCATCCAGTGCAAATACAACACCTGTCAGGAAGTCGATTGTTCTCTGTGCAAAATCTCTAGGCAGCTTGTGCAGATTGACAACACAGGCTCTTTTCTGCTTGAGATGACGTGCAATCTCTTCTGCTTCCTCAAAGGAACGTGGTTCAAACAGAACCATCTGTGTATCACTTGGTATTGTATTTACCTTTGTCTTCTTTGCTTCATAAGCAGAAACTGGCTTTGTTTCAGAAGGTCTGTAAGTGACTTCAGTTTCTTCTTCTTCAAAATCTGTATCATCATCTTCTACAGGGGCAATAAAATTCTTCAGTTTATCAAATGCCATAAGACACCTCCAACATCAAGATTATATCATGCTTATACACTTTTGCACGCATCAAAGCGTATCAAGTACATCATTGGTCAGCTCTTCCGCAATTGCGCAGGCCAGTCTGACTGCATTTTCATAGTCATCCAGAGCTGTCCAGCAGTTGGATGAATGAATATAACGTACCGGTATACCGATGATAATGGATGGTATGCCATAGTGAGAATTGATGATGGCTCCATTTGTTCCTCCACCCGCACGCACGGATTCCTGTACTGGAATGTTGTATTTCTCAGCAATATCCAAAGCAAATCTCTGAAAGCGTGGATTTGTGATCATGGAAACATCCATGTGCCGTAACATCGGTCCTTTATGCATGGCTGCCTGAATCATATGATCCGGTGAGAATGTATCATCAGCAGGACAACCTTCAAAACAGATCACAACATCCGGACGCAGACGGTTAACATTTGCCAGTACCCCTCGTTCACCGACTTCCTCCTGCGTAGAGAAGGAAGCAGTCACAACAGATGGCAGATCCGCATGGTACAGTCTGCGCATTGTTTCAATTTCTGCTGCCACACCAATCCGGCAGTCAAATGCCTTACCATAGAAAACTTCACGTTCTTCATCATATCGGCATGAAACATCCGGACATGCTGGTGTTGCAATAGAGATACCAAGTCCTTCGGTTTCTTCCTTACTGCATGTACCACAATCCAATACCATATCGGATACTTCCGGCATGGCGTCCTTTTCCTTTGCAGCCACAAAGTGTGGTGGCTTGACTGCTACGACTGCCTGATGCTTTCCACCATTGCGGTCTTTGAGTATAAAAGAAGAGGATGGAAAAGATGTCTTCTGCCAGCCACCGATCGGCAGAAAGTGCATTGTTCCATTTGGCTTGACTGCCTGTACAATGGCACCTACTTCATCCATATGTGCATCCAGCATGATCACAGGCTTTCCATCTTCACGCTTTGCATCAATTGTGACATTGCACATATGATCACGATGTGTTTCATACAGATCATTCAGATTCTTTTCAACAAGATCTGCTACTTCATCTTCAAATCCGCTTGGTCCAAAGGCATCACTGAGTGCCCTGATTCTTTCAATTTCCTTATTCATGTTTTCTTCCCCTATGGCTACGATTATAATCCATTCCAGATCAAAAGAAACCAGAAAAGTGCCTCATCGTAACAGATGAAGCACCTGAATTCATTCTGGTATACAACAGATATACCCTTTTCACACTTTGATAAAACAGTGTTCAGTACGATCAATCCGGTATTGTTCATCACACATTTCTGCCAGTTCACTGTTATGTGTGACCATGATGACACACTTATCTTCATGATGTGCCAGATCCATGAAGATCTGCATGACATTCATACCAGTTTCATAGTCAAGATTCCCTGTCGGCTCATCGCAGATAATCAGTTCTGTATCTACCGCAAGAGCTCTTGCAATTGCGATTCTCTGCTGCTCGCCGCCGGAAAGAGAAGATACTTTCTGTCTTGCCTGTTTTGGTGTGATTCCAAGTCTCTTCAGGATTTCCTTTGCCTTTTTTGCATCAATGGATTTCACATTGTCACTGATATCAACTGCCACGTAGATATTCTGCAAAGCGGAAAGGTATGGAATCAGATTGTAGTTCTGAAATACCATTGAAACATCTTTCCGTCTGTACTTTTCCAGTCCGATTTTCTTCAGTTCTTCCCCTTTATACAGGATCTCTCCTTTATAGGAAGGATCCATGCCACCGATACAGTAGAGAAATGTTGTCTTGCCAGACCCGGATTCACCGGTAATACTGTAGATTCTTCCTGTTTCAAATGCGATATCCGTATGGTCCAGAATCACTCTTTTCCGATTTCCGTCTTTGTATTCATAACTGAGTCCGTTGACTTTCAGAATTTCCTCACGCATAACCTATACCCCTCTTACTGTATCTTTGAGATTTTCCCTCATCACGTTCCTTGTGGAAAGGGATACGCAGATACCGATGCATACAAGCATGACGGCCATAATCATGACAGATACAATCATGAATCTCTTTAGTGATGTATCAAACAGTGATACACCTGTACTACGATACACATTACCACCAGTCAGCTGGGCAATATCGCTCTGTGCCTGCATGGCACCCTTTGTTACTGCACTGGCCATGATTACCGCAACGCCATAACCTGGAATACTGCCAAACACGATCAACGGCACAGAAGGAAGAAGATAGTATTTCAGATAGAACATAACGGTTTTATGTTTTGAACAACCGAGACTTCTTCTGACAAAGATTTCCTGTTTTCTGTTTTTCTGCAGAAAGGAAATGAATCCATGCAACGTCACGACAGCAAGAATCCAGATACCTGCCATGATGAACTGATATATCATCCGGATTCTGCCAATGGAAGTCATCATGGATCCAAAGTCATCTGTCATTGTCATCAGACCCAGTTTTGTGGAATTTCCCATCTGTGCAAACATCTGTTCAAATGTACTGTTTTCTTCCCGTACAAATGTAACGAGCTTTTTATTGAAACTGTTATATGCATCAAGTGTATCCATTTCATATTCAATGCCATACACTCTGATGCCATCAATCAGAACCTGGTTCTGATTGGAATACCAGTTACTGACAGCCTGGTTGTATGCCTCATCCGAGTCATAATCCTGCCAATAGATGCCTCCTTCTTCAGGAGATGGTGCAGGAATGATCAGACCATAGTAATCCGGACATTCTTCAAGTATTTTCTTCACTGTTCCATCGGTTGTCAGAATAGATTTACTTCGGGAAAGATTGGACATTGTCAGGTTATCTTTTGCATTGTTTCCAATGGAATAGAATCCTTCCACTGTTAATTCCATAATGACTTTCGTATTGTCACTTGCATCATGAACAATGATCTGATCCCCTTTGCAAAAGCCGTTCTGCCTTGAAAGACTGTGAAGCAGCACACCGTTTTCTGATAAAAGCTGAGGTCCGTCAATCTGTAGGCCTTTATGGACAAGCATGGACATGTCTTTGATGGAAGCCAAACCCAATGAACCTGAATCTGTAATACCTGAAGCACTGATCATATCCATACTGACAGACTGCAGTTCCATAATTCTGTTATACTTTGTCACATCCGGATCATTACCCAGTGCGTCAACATCTTCCAGAAATTTCTCTGACGCTGTTCTGTTATCCTTTGGATTGCTCATGACAAAGTCATATCTGTTTTTTGAACATGTACTGTATTCATCCATATATCCGAAATACGAATTATCTCTCAATTGAAACGATAACGGTACAGTGGAAGCCATACTCTGTTCAATCGCATCACTGCCTGTAAAAAACAGTGACACTGAAACAATGAATGTACATAACACCACTGCAATCGCATAGCCAAGCAATGATTTCCCTGAAGCCTTCCATGTATACAGAAGAACCGTTCTGATTTTTTTCTTCATTGACATCACTCCCCTGGTGAAAGCGTATCCCTTAACCGGATTCTTTCTGTCATAAACATCGATAACCAATAGACCAGCAGCATAATCACAACAAGTACCGCAACGGCTATGATCCAATCCATGCTGCCAAAGCGGATCAGCTCACGCAGCTCCTTCATACTCAGCTTCACATCATGCAATGAGAAGGTACTGGATAATGCATGAGAGATTGCAGTATCGCGATAACGCATGGAGGAATTGAACAGTTCAAGTCCAAACTGACATACAATCCAATGGGATACAGGCAGTGCAATGATCATACCGATGATTGCCTGCAGACCTGTTTCCATCATTCTCTGCAGGGATATCCCTTTCTTTTTTTCTCCCATTGTCATCAGGATTGCGCTTTCCTTTCTGTGCATGTAACAGCTCATACAGCTGTTGACCAGTGCGAACACAACCGTCAGTCCCATGATCAGCCATGAAATGATTCTGAAAGAGGAAGTTACCGTCTCAATACCCGCAATCACCGGTGCCATGGAAGCAAGATCTGAATCAGGGCTGATCAGTCCCTGCTTACATACATCGGTTGACTGGATATAACGGATCATGTCTTTCAGTGATGCATAGCTGTCCATCTGCAGTACGGATGGATAAACCTGAATCACATTTTCCTTGAATTTCATTCTGTTTTCATAATCCGGATCATTTTCCTTCTGGAATGTGAGTGCCTCATCAAGAAGTGTCATCATGGTATTGATTGGAATGTATACAGGTACATTCATGGACCTTGCGGACATCAGTGTTCTTCCTGCGGCAAGCATATATGTACCGATGACCTTTAATTTCCAGCTGCGATGTACTCTGATCTGCTTGTTTTCATCAAATACAACACTGGTAATGGTGATTTCATCCCTATGTTGCGTATCATAGGTTCCATCACTTCTGTACCACGCCGCATTACCGGAAAAAGGAACGATGCATACCATCTCACCTTCATCCAGCTCCTGTTGTGTAAAGGTACGGCCGCTGTATTCTCCTGAAAAAATGATATCCCCGTTTCGATAATCCTGAAATTCAGGTACTGAGACACCTTTGACAGTCACTGCCGTTGGGGAAAGATCCGGTTGGTATGCATACAGTTCATTGATTGAGGAAGTTACTTCCTGATTGACAGTACGTTCCATCATGAAATCCCAGCTTCCATCCTCATAAAAGGAACCGACATGAAATGGTGTGTTCATCGCATTGACATTCACATCCCAATACACAACACCTTCCCTGTTTCCAAGATCCTTCACAGCTTCAATATACTGTTTCTGTTGATCTGTATAATCCGGTGTGTAATATCCATTATCCACATCCAAAGGTGAGGTTTCATCTCCATACAATGTGATATCCAATGACATTGTCCTACCGGCAGTAAACTCAAAGACATCAGAAAGGCTGACCATCAGAAGTGATCCGAGAAGAAATGTGAAAAGGACAGTGTACATCACTGACTGGAAAAGAAATGAGAATGGTTTTCCCGTAATATCATAACGGATTCTGCGTAACATGATTGCCTCCCGTCTTTATAAATTATGCATGATTGAAAAACAGATGTCTATAAAACAGAAACAGAAAACACAATGGGAAAGAAAATGATTCCCATTGCATAAAATACCGGATACACCGGTATTCTAGTTATTTTTAAAAGATTTTTCGAATTCAGATTTGCGGGCAATGATTTCATCCGCAATCTGTTTTAGATTTTCTTCATCCAAAGTGGAAAGTGTTTCATCATTGACATCATCCGGAACACTCAGGATTTCAGGATGCGCCTGCTGATTTGCTTCTGTATAACTGAGGTTGGCGAATGCATTCTGTTGTGTTGCGGTAGAAGTGTACTTTGCCGGAATTTCTATCTGAAGGCTGTCGCTGCCTTCCTGATTAAATGTTCCAAAATTGACAGTTACCGTACATTCCTTTACAAAGATGTGATCGGAAACATAATGATTGGCGATCACACTGAATTCATCATCCGTCTTTCTGATAATGTACTCGATACCCTGGTGATCCATAAACACAGCATTTCCATTCTCTGTTGTCTGTTCATACGAAAGATCAGCTTTGCTTTCTGAAGGTGTAACACCACAGCCAGTTATCAACAAGCTGATAATTATAAAATGAATGACTTTTCCAGTGCCCATGTTTTTCTCCTTTTCAGCGATACATAACAGAATATGCTTGCTGGAATTATCTTTCATAATGCATATTCAAACAGAACAATTCATGAGTATGAAGAATGAATTATCCTGACTCTCTGTCTTCTGCAGAAATCCGGTTATGGAAGATCTTTTCTGATTTCATTTTACTGGTAGTAGCTGTGTGAATACAAGGAATGATTCAGAAAAATTGTAAAAATCATAAAAACATACCACAATCACGATGACTGCGGCAGTCAGATCTGAATTCACCTTTCCTTGATCTGTGTCAGATAACTGAT
>JAEDEK010000051.1 GCA_016293365.1 Bulleidia sp.
TGAACTGGACACTGGAACAGATCAGTGATTTTGTGGAACGCAGTATTGAGGAAGTGGAATCCTGGGCAATGGAATCCTCTCTTCCATATCGTAGAAGCTGATCATCTGGGTCATAAGAACACTTTTTTCTGATGATTTTTACTGAGTTTTCCAAAAAGCGTGAATAACATATATGCAGGGAAAACAATACCTGTCAGAAAAGGAGGTTATCTTGATGAATATACCAGATCTGTCTCAGTACAGTGAAGACACTGTAAAGCTTGTAAAGAGTCTGAGCTACATGTCCGACAGATTCATGTCGATTGCATTTCAAGATCATGAAGTACAGCAGCATATCATCCGTACGGTTTTGAATGATCCGGATATTGACCTGAAGGACACAGTTACCCAGTCAAGATTCAATAACATACTGGGTAGAGAAATCACATTTGATTCCATGAGCAGGGATACAAATGGAGACGTGTACAATGTGGAGGTAGAAAACCGAGTGGAACGAGGAGGGTTGGAACGGGTGACATATCATACAAGTGCACTGGATACCCAATCAGTCCATAAGGGAATCACAGATTTCCGGAAGTTTCCGAAAGCCAATGGGATCATGTTTGTACATGGAGATGCTCTGCATAATGGAAAACAGAAAAGTGTATTTGAAATCCGGGATGCAGATAATCCACAGGAGCAAGTCGAAACATCAAGACTGAAGTATGTGATCGTCAATGTACAGAAATGTGGAGGTAATGACCCGTTGAGTCAGTTATGCCGTGATCTACAGCAGTCAGATTACAGAAACATCAGTAACGAACATCTTGCGGAAAGAATGAAGGAAATCAAAGAAGGAATGGAGGTAGAACAGATGTGCAGACTGGAAGAAGAATATGGAAACAGAAGATATGAAAAAGGAATAACCGATGGAAAAGCCGAAGGAGATGAGAACAGATCCAGGAAGGTTACCGTCAAGTTACTGAAAATGAACTGGACACTGGAACAGATCAGTGATTTTGTGGAACGCAGTATTGAGGAAGTAGAATCCTGGGCAGTGGAATCCTCTCTTCCATATCGTAGAAGCTGATCATCATAACGGGACTGTTTGTAGAAATACAGGCAGTCTTTTTTCTGGAATCAGAAATCATAACAGGAGATAATCGGATTTGTTCTTTATTGTAATCATAATAAAACTCCGTCAATGACGGAGTGATATTACCTTACATAGATGTATGGTTGATTAAGCCTCAATGGAGTTAACCAGCTTAGCGAGTCTGGACTTCTGACGAGAAGCATAGTTCTTCTTCTTGATAGAAGATACAACTGCCTTATCGAGGCACTTGTTTGCTTCGTTATATGCCTTGACAGCTGCTTCCTTGTCCTTTGCTTCTACTGCAGCAAGAACCTTCTTGATTGCTGTCTTGAGTTCGCTCTTCTGTCCTGCCTTTGCATTCTGTCTCTTGAGATTTGTCAGAGCACGCTTCTTCTGGGACTTGATATTTGCCATGAGTACACCTCCTGTCTTATTAGCAGAACAATTGTAACAAAGCGTATTCCAAAATGCAATGAAAATCCAAATTTCGCGTAATTTCCTGTATAATAGAACCATTGTGAAGGAGGGGAAATCATGAAAAACACAAGAATCATGTTTTTTGGAACACCGGAATTTGCTGTCAGAATTCTGGAAACACTGATCAGGGATGGATATGATGTCATCGCAACCGTATCTCAGCCGGATCGACCTGTCGGCAGAAAGAAGATCATTCAGCCAACTCCAGTTCATGCCTGCAGTAATGAACATGGTATTCCATGTCTGCAGCCGGAAAAACTTTCTGATATCAGAGAACAGATCGTATCTCTGTCACCGGATCTGTTTCTGACATGCGCCTATGGTCAGTTTATTCCTTCTTCGATTCTTTCGATACCACAGAAAGGATGCCTGAACATTCATCCTTCTCTGCTGCCGAAATACAGAGGAGGCGCACCGATTCAGCATGCCGTCATGAATGGAGACACGGAAACTGGTGTTTCTTTGATGGAAATGATTGCGAAAATGGATGCTGGACAGGTATTTGCCTGTTATCATACCCATATCGGGGAGGATGAAACCTTCTTTCAGTTGAATGAAAGACTCATGGACATTTCCTGTCAGCTTGTGCATGAACAGCTTCCTCTGTATCTGAAAGGGGAACTCAAAGGTACACCACAGGATGAAGATCAGGTGGTTCTCGGTCTGAATATCACAAAAGAAGAGGAAAAGGTGTCTTTTGCACAGGAAGATATTCACCGGATCTATAACCATATCCGCGGTCTGATCGAATGGCCGGTAGCCTATGGAATGCTGGAAGGTAAAAGAGTCAAGTTCTGCAGTGTTTCAAAACAGATTAAGGAAATACAGGATCAGCCCGGCACGGTTCTCGGGTTTGATCAGGATTCCATGCTGGTAGCATGTACTGGTGGTATTCTGCATGTACACATGATCCAGATGGAAGGAAAGAAGAAAATGGATGCCCGCTCATTTGGAAACGGATACGGGCATGAAGTAACAGGAAAGGTATTTGAATGACGGATCAGAAGCATATACGTAATTTTTGTATCATAGCCCATATCGACCATGGTAAATCCACACTTGCTGACAGAATTCTGGAAATGACAGATACCGTGCAGCAGCGTGACATGAAGACACAGCTTCTGGATGATATGGAACTGGAAAGAGAAAGAGGCATTACAATCAAACTCAATGCGGTGCAGCTTTCCTATCATGCACGCAATGGGGAAGAATATCTGTTCAACCTGATTGATACACCAGGTCATGTCGATTTCTCGTATGAAGTATCCAGATCTCTGGCGGCATGTGAAGGTGCAGTACTTGTCGTTGACAGTACACAGGGTGTACAGGCCCAGACACTTGCCAATACATATCTGGCTCTGGATAATAACCTGGAAATCATTCCGGTCATCAACAAGGTGGATATGAACAATGCCCAGCCGGATCATACCAAACAGGAGATTGAAGATATCATCGGACTTGACTGTTCAGATGCACCTCTGATTTCCGCACGCAGCGGACTCAACGTGGATCAGGTACTTGAACAGATCGTAGAAAAAATTCCAAGTCCATCCGGTGATCCGGATGCTCCGTTACAGGCACTTGTCTTTGACTCCTTCTATGATCCGTACCGTGGCGTCATTGCGCTTGTTAGAATCAGAGAAGGTTCCTTAAAGGTAGGAGATCATATCCGTTTTATGGAAACGGGGGCAGAATACGAAGTGCTGGAAGCAGGTATCCGCAATCCGAAGGAAGTACGTTTGAATGAACTGATGTGTGGTGATGTCGGATGGTTTGCAGCAAGCATCAAGGACATCCATGATGTTCTTGTCGGTGATACCGTTACATGTACAGATAATCCTGCGCCTTCCCCTTTGGAAGGATATCGTAAGATGAATCCGATGGTATACTGTGGTCTGTACCCAAGTGATGCAGCCAAGTATCA
This sequence comes from Bulleidia sp., assembly GCA_016293365.1. Lineage (GTDB taxonomy): Bacteria > Bacillota_I > Bacilli_A > Erysipelotrichales > Erysipelotrichaceae > Bulleidia. The sequence continues at coordinate 3,477 of JAEDEK010000051.1, forward strand.
GGATCTGCACGATGCACTGGATAAGCTGCAGTTAAATGACGCATCATTACAGTATGAGCCGGAAACATCCCAGGCCCTGGGGTTTGGATTCCGCTGTGGTTTCCTTGGATTATTACATATGGATGTCATTCAGGAGCGACTGGAAAGAGAATACAATCTCGATCTGATCGCAACAGCTCCAAGTGTCATCTATCATGTCTATCTGTCTGATGGAACGATGCTGGAAATTGACAATCCTGCCAAGATGCCGGATGCTTCCCGCATTAAAAGAATTGAAGAGCCGTATGTCCGTGCATCCATCATGGTACCGGATGAATATATCGGTGCTGTCATGGAATTGTGCCAGAACAAGCGTGGTATTTATAAAGACATGCAGATTCTTGATACCGGAAGAAATTCCATCATCTATGAGATGCCTCTGTCTCAGATTATCTTTGATTTCTTTGATCGACTCAAGTCATGCTCAAAAGGGTATGCTTCTTTGGACTATGAACTGATCGGTTATAAGGAAGATGATCTGATCCGTATGGATATTCTGCTCAATGGAGAACCTGTGGATGCTTTATCCATCATTGTACACAGATCTGATGCTTATCATCGTGGTTCTGCCATTACGTCCCGTCTGAAAGAGCTCTTACCGCGTCAGCAGTTTGAAATCCCTGTGCAGGCGGCGGTAGGAGGAAAAGTCATTGCCCGTACGAACATCAAGGCATTGCGTAAAAATGTCCTTGCCAAGTGCTATGGCGGTGATATTTCCAGAAAGAAGAAGCTGCTGGAAAAACAGAAGGAAGGAAAGAAGAGAATGAAGGCAGTTGGTTCTGTTGTCATTCCTCAGGAAGCCTTCATGGCAGTTCTCTCCATGGATGATGATCGAAACTGAGCCATGTAGACACCTGTATATCCATGTTCCATTCTGCGCACACATCTGTGGCTACTGTGATTTCGTTCATGTCATCTGTCGAAGGGAATCCGTAGAGCAGTGGCTGAGTGCCGTAATCAAAGAAATGGAATATGTGCATATACCGGATACGATTGAAACCATCTACATCGGAGGTGGAACACCGACATCTCCTGATCCGGATCAGCTGGATGCTCTGTTATCCGCAATCGATCCATATGCACGGCATGTCAAAGAATATACGATTGAAATCAATCCGGAAACACTGGATGAAACAAAGGCGAAGATACTCCACAGGCATGGAATCAACCGTGCCTCCATCGGATTTCAAAGCTCAGACCCATCTCTGCTTGCCCTTATGGGAAGAAAACATACGATGGATACGATGCATACATGCGTGTCTTTGCTACGGGAAGAAGGGATTACCAATCTCTCAGTGGATCTGATGTACTCCCTTCCAGGCCAGACAATGGCACAGCTGCGCCAGTCCGTGTACGATGCCCTTTCTCTTCATCCTTCTCATCTTTCCCTGTATTCTCTGACAATTGAGGAAAATACTGTATTTGGAAAGATGGGATATGACCATCTGGATGAAGACAGTGAAGCGGATATGTATGAGTGGATTGTAAAAACACTGGATGAAGAAGGCTATACGCAGTATGAAGTATCCAACTTTGCCCATCAAGGCTGCACATCGATGCATAACATCGGGTATTGGCAGTATGATGACTTCATTGGCATCGGGACAGGCGCATCCGGAAAGGAAAACGGCAGCCGATATGATCACAGCCGTTCCTTATCTGCGTATATCAAAGATCCGTGTCATAGAGAAATGATTCCCTTAAGTAAAGAAGATCAGATGTTTGAGAGTCTGATGATGGGGATCCGGATGAAACAGGGAATGGATCTGTCTGTGTTTGAAAAAAGGTTTGGTGAATCTTTCGAACACCATTATGGTGATGTACTGTCCACAATGATACAGCAGGGACATATGGAAATCGTGGATGGCAGGCTTCGTGCCAGTGAAAAAAGCTATGAAATCATGAATTCACTGCTTGTGGAATTCATGTAGAAAAAGGAAGGAATAACATGTCAAAACTCAAGAAATCCAATGTGAAAAAGAAGTCCGATCGGGCCCTGGAACATCAGATGGCGTTAGAGGCGGAAGAAACAAGAAAAGCGGAAGAACTGGAAAAAAAGAAACAGCGTTCCCGTGATTTTACGAATCATACAATGGATGCGGTATTCCCGATCTATACAATGTTATGCGCCATTCTTGGTTTCCTGTTTGCCCAGCTTGGTATCTTTTCTCTGATCGGTATTGTTCTTGGTATCATCGGTTTACGCCGCTATAAGGAAAAGAAGAAGGACAAGTTCTTCTATCTGACACTCGTATCTTTTGGTGTATGTCTTTTCTGCGGCTGTTACTGGATCATTGCGATCGGTTATATTCTGATTCAGGGCTTGTAAAGCAGCTGTACTGGTGCTAAAATAATACAGCTTTCAGTCTGGGAAAAAACGGACCTCAACGTATTCCTCGGGCTGGATGACACATAAAGAAAGAGGTAAGAAAATGTTAACAAAGGAAACAAAGGCTGAAATCGTACAGAAGTACGGAAGAAAAGAAGGCGACACAGGTTCTGCAGAAGTACAGGTTGCTCTTCTGACAGCACAGATCAACGCACTGACAGAACACATGAAGGCTAACAAGAAGGACTATGCTTCCAACCGTGGTCTTCTGAAGATGGTAGGTCGTAGAAGATCTCTTCTTGAACACCTCAAGAATGAAGATATCAACCGTTACAGAGCTCTGGTTCAGTCACTTGGTCTGAGAAAGTAAAACACATTCAGGAAAATGTCGAAGAAACTCTTCGGCATTTTTTCTTGTGTCAATGTATAATAGTCGCAGGGAGTTTACTGTCATGTCATTTATTGAGTTCAGAGACGTTACGAAAGATTACAGAATAGGGGAAGTTGTGATTCACGCCCTCAGTGGTGTCAATTTTGCTCTGGAAAAAGGACAGTTTGTGATTATTGCCGGTGCATCAGGTGCCGGTAAAAGTACTATCCTCAATATTCTTGGTGGGATGGATACATCAACTTCCGGCCATATTCTGGTAGATGGCAGAAGAATTGATGATTTCAATGAAAAACAGCTGACGGATTACCGTCGCTATGATATCGGATTTGTGTTTCAGTTCTACAATCTGGTGCAGAATCTGACGGCACTGGAAAATGTGGAACTGGCAACGGAAATATGCAAGGATCCTCTGGATCCGGCAACTGTCCTCAGACAGGTCGGTCTGGAGGAAAGAATGCATAATTTCCCATCACAGCTGTCCGGTGGTGAACAGCAGAGAGTTGCGATCGCAAGAGCTCTTGCGAAAAACCCGAAGCTGTTGTTATGCGATGAACCGACTGGTGCGCTTGACTATGTTACCGGTAAGCAGATTCTCAAACTGCTGCAGGATACATGCAGAAAGACTGGTATGACAGTCATTGTCATTACACATAACCTGGCAATCTGTCCAATGGGGGACCGGGTGATTAAAGTCAAAAGTGGAAAGATCGAATCAGATGAGCTGAACAAACATCCACAGGATGTCAGTACAATTGAATGGTGAGTTATGAATCAGACACGTAAGAAAGATATCCTGCGTCTGATCCGCAATACAAAGGGAAGATTCTTTGCCTTATCCGCTATCATCGCCATCGGCGTCGCCTTTTTTGTCGGTGTATCCGGAGCTGGATACATGATGGGAAAAAATGTTGACCGATACATGGAGGAAACCGGCTTCCGTGATATTGTTGTCTATTCCGACTATGGCTTTGATGAACAGGATGTAGAAGCGATATCCATGATTTCCGGTGTCAAGGCAGCGGAAGGATCACGTTTTGTGGATGCATTTGCTGCGGATGAGGAAACTTCTCGAATTGTGCGTATTCATGAATATGATCCTGAATCACAGATCAGTCGGACAGTGTTGAAAGAAGGGCGAATGCCGCGCAATAAGAATGAGGTTGTTGCTGAATGTGGCACCAATCTGTTTTATCGTTATACGATCGGCTCAAAAGTGACTTTATCCCGTCCGGATGATGATCTGGATGAATACCTGAATGTGGATACGGTAACCATCGTAGGACTTGTTGATACGCCTGCCTATATCAATTCCACCAAGGAAACAAGTACACTGTCCAATCAGTACATCAAAAGCTATCTGTACATTCCATCGGATGCTTTCAGCATTGATATCGATATGGAAGTCAATGTCATTACGGAAAAGGGAAGCTCCCTGTATGCCTTCGGGGATGCGTATGAAGAATATGTATCAGATATCCGGGACGATATTTCCAACATCGGTATCGTTCAGGCAAGACACAGAAGTGATTCCATCATCGCAGAAGCAGAAAAAGAATATGAAAAGGGACTTGCTGAATATGAAGATGCCCTTGAAAAATACAATACCGGTATTGAAGAAGGAAAGCAGAAGTTAACCGATGCCCAACAGGAAATCACGGATGGACAATCTCAGATTTCTTCCGGTAAGCAGCAGTTAATCGATTCACAGAATACTCTGAACAGTGAATATGCCGCAAATAAACAGAAGATTGCGGATGGCCTTGCTGCACTGGATGCAGCCCAGAAACAGCTCGATGAGAAAAAGGCGGAACTTGCAGAAGCCGATTCCTATCTGCCGATGCTGGAAACAGCAGTACAGTTCTATGATATTCTGGGTCTTCTTGCAGAAGATGAAACGCTGCAGCAGGCAATGGAACAAAATCAGGATCTGGCTCAGCTGATTGAGAAGCTGGAAGGATTCGGTATCATGATTGATACAACACGCATGATCCGTGATCTGCAGGCAGCTATCGAAACCCAGCTTGTTTCCGTCCTCAATGAAAACGGAATGGAAGCCACATCCATGGCGGATGTCAGAAAGCTGATCTCAACCATCCATGATGGTAAAACACAGCTGGAAGAAGGACAAAGACAGATCGATGCAAACCGTGCCACCCTGCAGCAGGCATCCAGTACCCTGGAAACATCCATTGCGGATGGTCAAAAACAGATCGATGCAGGCTGGCAGGAAATCAGAAACAATGAAGCAGCCCTGGTGAGTGGACAGAGTGAGATTGATGAGGGCTGGCAGGAAATCAGCTCTCAGGAAACAGATGGAAAACGTAAGCTGGATGAAGCAAAGGAAAAGCTCGATAAGGCAAGACAGGATATCGATGATATTGCATCCAATACATGGATGGTACTGGATCATTCGATGAACTACGGGATTGCAACCTTTACCGGCTCAATTGAACAGATGGAAGCCATCGGTAATATATTCCCGGTCTTTTTCTTCCTTGTATCTGCACTTGTGTGTCTGACTACCATGACACGCATGATTGATGAGGAAAGAGGACAGCTTGGCATCATGCGTGCTCTTGGCTATACAGAGATGCAGTGTGCGATGAAATATCTGATCTATGCGGTATCCGCAACCATGATCGGATGTATTCTTGGTGCTGTGATCGGTACGCTGACATTTCCGATCATCATCTACGAATGCTGGAGAATGCTGTATATTGAACCTCCTTTGCACATCTATGTACCATGGTCACTCATCGTACAGGCAACGGTATCCTTCCTTGCAGTCATGGCAGGTACAACATTATATGTCAGCCACGCTTCCATGAAGGAAGTACCGTCTTCGCTGATGCGACCGGCAACACCAAAGCTTGGTAAGAGTACATTTATTGAAAAGGTCGGATTCATCTGGAATCATCTTTCCTTTACATGGAAGGTTACCATCCGTAATCTGATCCGCTACAAACGCCGCTTTATCATGACGGTAATCGGTGTCGGTGGCTGTTCGGCATTGCTTGTCATCGGTTTTGGTGTCCGTGATTCCATCGATCAGATGGTAAAACTGCAGTTTGATGATATTCTGCACTTTGTCGGCAGTGCAACCCTGAATAAAGACATCACTTCATCGCAGAAAAAACAGGTCATTGCTCAAACGGAAGCGATGGAGGAAGTCGATGAAGTCATCTTTGCTTCGGGATATTCCGGCATTGTCAGTTATGGAGATGAATCCATCACAACAAACATGCAGATCTTTGAAGATGATGCTGAGATTACAAAGCTCTATGATCTGCGTACAAGAAAAGGACATAAACCGTTAAGCATATCTGATGGTATTGTCATCTCGGAAAAGATGAGTGAAGATATGGGCGTCAGGGTTGGTGACACTGTTACGATTGAATCAAAGGCAGGAGTCAGAAAGACAGTGAATATATCCGGTATCTGTGAAATGTATATTGAAAACTATGCCTTTCTGTCAGCTGATACATATGAATCCTTATTCGGTGTAGAACCTGTAGAGAATACACTGTTTGTATTATGCAATGAAGACTCTATGGAAGTACAGAAGATGCTTGCGGCAAACGCATATGTCAGTTCCATTTCCTTCATGGATTCTCAGATCGACAGCTTCAATACCATGATCAAAGCATTGGATATGATTATCATTGTTCTGATTGTTTCTTCTCTTGCACTGGCATTTGTCGTACTTGGTAATCTGATGAATATCAATATATCCGAGCGTCAACGTGAAATCGCAACACTGAAGGTACTGGGATTTCGAAAAAGGGAAGTCCAGTCCTATATCTACAAGGAAAACAATGTTCTGACATTCTTTGGTGCACTGTTCGGCCTGCCGATCGGTATCGCGCTGCATCATTGGATCATGAAAGACCTTCAGTTCTCCTATGTCATGTTCGGTGTGGATGTCATGCCTCTCTCGCTGTTTCTTTCTGTCGTTCTGACGCTTGCCTTCGGTGTGATTGTCAACCAGCTGATGAAAAAGAAACTGGCAGCCATTGAAATGGTGGAAAGCCTGAAGAGTGTGGAATGAATCATATTTATATTATTGAATGTGAGGATGGAACACTGTATACCGGCTGGACAAACAATCTTGAAAAAAGGTTTGCAGCACATTGTGCAGGCAAAGGAGCAAAATATACCAGAAGCCATAAACCAAAAGCCATCGTTTATGAAGAATCTTTTGATACACCTCAGGCTGCCATGGCCAGAGAGTATCAGATCAAACGTATGAGCAGAAAGAAGAAACTTGATCTGATCGCATCACGTGAAAAACATGGATTGTAGCCTTATATCCATGTTTTTTTTCTGTTTAATTAGGTTTACAAGTGTGATATAATCCATATGTTTACGAAATTGTGAAATATAGAGATATCTGGAAATAAAGGAAAAGTAGAAAAGATGACAAAGTTTAAAAAAAGCTGGGAATTCCATGGCAGAACACTGACTGTGGAAAACGGCGAAATCGCAAAACAGGCAGGAGGATCTGTTGTTGTACGTTATAACGACACAGTGGTTCTCTCCACAGCTACCGCCTCCAATCAGGCAAAAGATACGGATTTCTTTCCGTTGACAGTTCTTTATAACGAAAAAATGTATGCAGCAGGTAAGATCCCTGGAGGATTCCTGCGCAGAGAAGGCAGACCAAGCGAACATGCAACTCTGACAGCACGTCTGATCGACAGACCGATCCGTCCGTTATTTGCAGAAGGTTTCCGTAATGAAGTACAGATTGTCAATACGGTTCTTTCCTGTGATCCGGACTGCAGTTCAGAAATGGCATCTCTGTTTGGTTCATCCCTTGCGTTATGTGTTTCCGACATTCCGTTCAACGGACCTGTTGCAGGTGTTGTTGTCGGTAAGGTGGATGGACAGCTTGTATGCAACCCATCTGTGGAACAGCTGAAGCGTGCAACACTCAACCTGACAGTAGCCGGTACAAAAAATGCAATCAACATGGTTGAAGCAGGTGCAAAGGAAGTCAGTGAAGAAGAGATGCTGGAAGCTCTGCAGTTCGGTCATGACTGCATTAAGGAGCTGTGTGCCATTCAGGATGAAATCATCTGCGAATGTGCAAAGCAGAAGATGGAAGTCGTTCTGTATCAGATTGATCCAGCCATCACATCCTATATTGATGAACATGGTGCACAGGCAATCAGAGAAGCTGTATCCATCAAGGGTAAGCTGGAACGCTATGGTAAGATTGATGAACTGACAGAACAGATGGTCAATGAAATCGGTGCCATGGAATATGAAAATGACGCAGCCCGTGACAAGGCAATGAAGCAGGCTCATGAATACTGCGTTGAAGTTGAAGCAGGTGAAGTCAGAAGACTGATTTCTGAAGACAAGGTCAGACCGGATGGAAGAGCACTGGATGAACTCAGACCTCTGGATTCTCAGGTTGACCTGCTGCCAAGAGTACATGGTTCTGCCATGTTCACACGTGGTGAAACACAGGTCATGTCCATTACAACGCTTGGTCCGTTATCGGATGCGCAGATCATTGATGATCTGACAACAGAAACAGAAAAGAGATTCATGCACCAGTACAACTTCCCACCATTCTCTGTTGGTGAAGTCGGCAGAATGGGATCTCCAGGAAGAAGAGAAATCGGTCATGGTGCCCTTGGTGAAAGAGCCCTGGCACAGGTCCTTCCTACTGTGGAAGAATTCCCATATGCAATCCGTACATGTGCTGAAGTACTTGAATCCAACGGCTCCTCCTCTCAGGCATCCATCTGTGCAGGTACAATGTCCTTAATGGCTGCTGGTGTTCCGATCAGAAAGATGGTAGCCGGTGTAGCGATGGGGCTGATCACAGTTGGTGATACATATTCCATCCTGACAGATATTCAGGGTATGGAAGACCACTATGGCGATATGGACTTCAAGGTTGCAGGTACAAGAGATGGTATCTGTGCACTGCAGATGGATATCAAGGTAACCGGTATTTCCATGGATATCATGCGTGAAGCTCTGACACAGGCTTACCAGGGAAGGATGCAGATTCTGGATAATATGGAAACAGCCATCAGCGCTCCAAGAGATCACCTGTCTCCATATGCACCGAAGTTTGAACGTCTTGTGATTCCGGTTGACAAGATCAGAATCGTCATCGGTAAGGGTGGCGAAACAATTGATAAGATCATCGCTGCATGCAATGACATCAAGATTGATATTGATGATGATGGTAACTGCGTCCTGTACCACATGGATCAGGAAATGCTGGATCGTGCAAAGGGCATGATTCTCGACCTCATCCGTGAAGCAAAGGTCGGAGAGGAATTTGACGCAACAGTCACAGAAGTACGTGAAAGCTTTGCTTTCGTCAATCTGTTCGGTTCCACAGACGGTCTGCTGCATGTTTCCCAGCTCAAGTGGGAAAGAGTCGGTGAAATCAAGGATGAAGTACATGTCGGTGATGTTATACATGTCAAGGTCATTTCCATTGATGAAGCAGGCAAGATCAAGGTATCCGCAAAGGAATGTCTGCCGAAGCCGGAAGGATATACAGAACCTAAAAAGCCGCTGCGTCCTCAGCATGGCGCAAAGGGTGACCGTCCGGAAAGACATGCACCACGGCCATCCGGTAATGTTGAAAAAAGAGTCTTCCGTCGTAAGGAAGAACCACAGGAATAAAAGATTCACTGTATGAAAGCTGCATATCTTAGACGTGCAGCTTTTTTCATGGCTGGCATCTTTGTGACAGGATAAACATTTTCCGAAGCTGTGAAACATGATAGAATAACAGCGTTGTAAAGGAAGCATAGATATGAGAATGAGAAAAAAGAA
>JAEDEK010000209.1 GCA_016293365.1 Bulleidia sp.
AGAGAATAATCTTGTTGCGTTCATTCCCACTATCCAGTCTGCGCGCTCCCTGCAGAGTGCCGCCCGGTAGAGATCATCATATTCCTTTCCATTTTTCAAATTAGAAAAGCCATCCGAAATCGCCTGGTCTTCCATAGAAGAAATCCATAAGCGCTCGAATGGCTTATTACATTTTGCCTGATGATATACAAGTCGGAAAATCAGTTCTCCCTCTCGTCCGGCATCAGTGGCTTCCACTAATCCGGTTACATCTTCTCTCTCCATCAGTTTTTTCAGAATTCCGAACTGCTTTCTTGTTGCATCTGCAATCTGGTAATTCCATTCTGATGGAAGAATGGGAAGATCCTCATATCTCCACTTTTCGTATTTTTCGTTATAAGACTCCGGCGAAGCAAGCTCTACCAGATGTCCTACACACCAGCTGACCAGATACCCATTTCCTTCCAGATATCCGTCTTCTCTATTTTCTGCACCGATCACCTTCGCAATGGACTGTGCCACAGAAGGTTTCTCGGCAATCACTAACTTATATGACATTCGCATTCTCCTTATCTTCCTGTGGAACCGAATGCTCCGGTTCCTCGTTCTTCCCATTTTTCAAAAGTAAATTCAGGAATCAGCACCGGCATGATTACAAGCTGTCCGATCTTGTCACCGGCCTTAATCTCATAATCCCTGCTTCCGACATTGGAAATGATTGCATGAACTTCTCCCGTATAACTGGAATCAATGGGAGGCAGTTCACACACAATCCCCTTTGTGCTTAATCCGCTTCTTGGAAAGATATATCCGGCAAAACCGTCCGGTATTCTAAGACCAAATCCCAGAGAAATTTTACTGATTTCTCCCGGTCTTATAACAATATCTTCCGGACTGAACACATCTGCTCCTGCATCATTGGCATGTGCCCTTTCCGGACTTCTCCCTCCAAAATCAATCAACTGTATCTTCATTCACTTCTCCTTCCTCCAGAACTTCTCTGTCACAGAGTTTTGGAAAATCCACCCTGATAATATCTGTTGGGGACATCATGGATGGAATGCTTTTCCCACAAGTCATTTTTCCTTCCTCACATCCGCCATTCATACAGAAAGGCCCGCAATCGGAAAACAGCTCTGCATTCTGACGAATCAGCTGCTCCCAAATTTTCAGCATCACATATCTGGTTTCCTTTGTATTTCTTCTGCAAACTCTCTGGTGAATCATGTGTTTCCACTGATAAGGTGTTGCACTGATCAGAAGTATGTTCCTCATCCCCTGTGGCGCGCAGTATCCGGCTGAATCATTGTCTACACCAGCTTTGATTAGTTCCTGGTAATTCTTCATGGAAGCATTGCACTGTCTTAAGTATTCTTTCTCCGGACCGGTTCCCATCAGATCATAAGGAATCACAAAATCTTCTACCCCAGAATAGTCGCTGTATTGCAGACTTGCAGACATATACTTCACTTCATTCTGGTGTCTGGTTATCTGTGCCAGAAATCTGCGGGATGCCCCGACTACCACCACATTGATAATCCCAAACTTCTGGATTGTAGGATGTGGAAGCTTCACAAGATTTTCCACTGTTGATCTCTGGTATGGCTTTTCATACAAATCCATAAAATCATTCAGGCAGGATATCTGATGTCCTCTCTGTGTCAGCCTTGCCGCACATACCATCAGTTTCTCTGCCTGGTCAATCGACTCTGGATTTAAGATTTTAACTTCAATTTTCTTCATTCGATTCCTCCTCTACAAGTGCCCGGAGGATTAAAAAGTAGTTGATGCTGTCTGTGATTTTCTCATCCCACTGCTCCCTGGAATACTGCCTTTCATCTGTGCACATATCCGATATGGAAATCAGATGCTTTGACAGCATTCCCATCAGGGCTGCTTTTGGTGTGGAGTTCATCACAACTGCTGCCTTCTTGAAATGTGCCAGACGATCAACCCCTGCATTCTTAACAGCTTTGGGAGCATATTCTACTCCCTTTGCCATTAACAGGGATTTACAACGGTCTGTCTGCCTGACAATCACTTCGTTGAAATCCTCTTGGTTCATGCTCTTTCCTCCTTTGCTTTCGTTGTTTTACTTTTCTTAGGTGCCGCTTTTCCTGTGTTCTCTTTGAGTTTTGTTTTCACAGATGACTTCTCTTTTGATGCTGTGCGTTTTTTATCAATATCATGAAGGAGCTTATCTACAACTCCCTGCAATTCCGGGTTTGCAGCCTTTTCCTGTTTCCCTGATTCCACCGGTACAAATCCCTGCTCCTTCGCTCCCTCA
>JAEDEK010000052.1 GCA_016293365.1 Bulleidia sp.
GGCAGATCCGGAAATTCAGCCTGCAGTTTTTCCTGCCACTGTGCCTTCTCCTCTTCACTCATATATGTATAAGCCATAGCGACTGCCAGCTCACCCTTTTCTGCATATTCACGAAATCTTGTATCCAGATCCTCTTTCAGATGCTCAACCATGATCCTGAATGCCGCCTTCATGCCTCTGGCTTTCGAACATGTATCCAGTTTTTCTCCCTGAATGGTGAGTACAGGTTTAATCTGCAGAAGAGATCCCAGCATCGCTACACCAGGTGTGATTCTGCCGCCTTTGACAAGATATTTCAGTGTATTGACTGTAATGTAGATCGTAGCATTCAGACTGTCCTGTTCCAGCAGTTCTCTGATTTCCACAGCGCTCTTCCCTTCATTTCTATAGGCAACAGCATCCATGACAGATAACATCTGGGTAACGGATATTCTGTGGTTATCCACAACCTGCACTTTTCCTTTGAACTCCTTTGCGAACATGATTGCACTGGCACATGAGCCGCTTAAGCCGCTTGTCATTGGAATATAGACAAGTTCTTCATATTCTTTGAGTATTTCCTTCCACATGGCGGTTAAGGATGCTACGGATGGCTGTGAACTTGTAACATCCGCATCGTTTTCCTGACTGGTATAGAAGAATTCCGGTTCGATATCCTCGTTTTCAATATATGTTTTTCCATCGATAATTACAGGCATATTCAGCATGAATACGTCCATTTTCTTTGCCTGTTGAATGGAGATACCAGCATTGCTGTCGGTCATAATTGCTGTTTTTTTCATTCGTTACTACCCCACTGTTTATACACGTGTTAAAATTCTAACAGAACGGAAATAAAAACCATATGACAGATTTGATGATCTGTTAAAGTAACATGTCAAGAAATATGGAAGACAGAAGAATTCAGAAAACAAAACAGCTCCTGCAGAGTACACTGCTTCATCTGCTGGAAGAAAAAACATTTGAAAAAATCAACGTGACTGAAATATGCCAGAAGGCAGGCGTATCCCGCATTACATTCTATACACATTATGCCGATAAGTATGAACTGGCAGATGATCTGTTTGAGCAGTATGTCATCAAGGCAAAAGCCATGTTTGTTATCCGGGAAAAAGCCGATAATCCACAGGGGGATTCCTTGAAAAGCTACTGTAATATTCTGGATACGATACTGGATATCCTGTCGCAGAATCAGTCTTTCTTTTCCATCATCGCAACAGACAGAAATCCATATTTAAGTCTGCATCTGTATGATACAGTTCTCAAAACCATAGAGGAAAGAACAATTCTGGAAAGCCACCGTCATACACTGCGTTACTCACCAGCCCAGATTACAGGATTTCTCTGTTATGGACTGGCCGGTTTTTTAAACGAAAGCATCAAGGAAAACGGAGACAGAGACACTGTACGTGCCCAGTGCAGACAGTTATTGAAAGACATTCTGCGCTCCACAGCAATCATCGAATGATTCCCTGTGACTGACTGCACTGTCCACAGCCCGGAATGATTTCTTTTTATGAGTATTTCTGCTATAGTTATGACCATGAAGCTGCAGCTGTTCCAGAAGAAAAAAGAATATGTGCTGATGCACAGGAAAACCCCGGTCCTTCTTTTCACCTGTGATCCTTTGACTCTTACCGTCACATCCATGATAGAAACATACAATCCACTTCATCTGCCAATCGGCATCCGTAAAGGAGGCAGAATTCAGATCAGCCTGCTTCAACAGTGGCTCAAAGACCGCATGATTCCTGAAAGTGCAATAGATCTTCAGAAAACGCTGAACGCCCTTTCTGTTTCTGATTATCGTGATCTTTTTTTCAAGGCTTATGGAATCTCTTTAAGTGATACATACTGGTTTATGGAAAAAGGCCAGCATATCAGCTGGTTGGCAATCAGCCCGTATCATCATTCCTATGATTTGTCCAGTTTCATGGCAGCAAGGTTTACCGGCAGCCCCCAGCCTGCATCTGCAGCCATCAGTCCCTCAATCATGCTTGAAGGCAATCAGAAAAAGGCATGGATCCAGGAAAATGACCATTTCCTGCTGTATAAAGGAAGTGATGATCCATACCATATGGATCCGATTCATCACTGGCTTGCCGGAAGAATTGCTGAACTGCTTGATCTGCATGTATGCCGATATGAAGTACGCACATACCAGGATGAAATCGTGTCCGTCTGTCCGTGCTTTACAAAGGAGCATACCGATGCCGTATCCGTCAGCTCCATTCTTTCTTCCATTTCTTCCCGTCCTTACCAGCTTTCCATAGATTCCTTCATCCGTGCTCTGCAGGATCACCAGATCAAAGATGCAGAAAAGAAAATCAGTGATATGCTTCTGCTGGATTACCTGATGATGAAACCGGACCGCAGTCTGAAAGATATGGCCGTGGAAATCGATGCCCGTAACGGACAGTGGCTGGATATGATACCATCGTACAGTTACAGCCATACTCTTGGTTCTTTGATTCAGGAACATCAGATGGAACACTATGAACATCAGGCTGTCTGCAGACTCTTCAATGCATCTTCGATCAGTTTCGAATCCATGCTTCCGTACATCCATTTTACGGATTATGACCTTTCATCTTTGAAGAAGATTCCATTGGAATATGGAAATAAACTGGTGGAGTATCAGCAGTCAACAGGTATGAGCGACCATAGAATTGAACTGCAGTACCAATTGATCTATAAAAGAATCCGATCTGTTCTCAAAGCAGCCCGCGCCAGCCGCAGAATAATACAGTAAATGTGAAAAGAAGCCTGGAAGACAACCAGACTTCTTTTTCTTAACGGACCGTTCTGATCCGATCCACAACACGGTTATAGAACTGCAGTGATACAACCATGCAGATGACAAGCGGAAGCAGATAACATCCACTGACAAGTGCAAGCTGTGGCAATGTAATGGCAGCTCTGCTTATATGAGAAACAGTCACCGGAAGATAGATCACAGTGAAAAACAGCAGAGTTGTACCATAGATACTGAATACTTCCTTACGAAGAATCTGTTTCAGCTGTTCCTTTGTATAGCCTATATGGAGCAGTGTTCCAAGCTTGGCTCCCCTTCTGACCTGCTCGGTTGTGTACTGAAACAGGTAGGCAAACCATAACAGGAAGGATACCATACAGCAGGAAAGCAGAATCGTAACGGTAAACACGTTGGATCCTCCTGCCTGATCCAGTAAGGCATATACAAACAAAGTCGATCCATTGACCAGAATCAGGTTCTTCTTCATGTAACGTACATTCATACGATGGAACCCGATATGAATGTTTTTAAAGGCGTCGCTGATATGGCGATCCATCTGATCATTCAGATATGGAACCCATGCTCCATCAAATATCATTGCAAAGACAACAATGCAGAAACCAGCACAGATGACAGATGGTTTCAAAGGATCAAACAGCAGGAGTAACGGTGCCACATACAGTGGAATCAGAATGATGCGTTTCAGTTTCTCTGCATTTTTTCCACCTCTGACTGTCAGAACATTGGATTTGCCTGATACCATCTCACTCTGCATATTGAACATCATGCCTGCAGCACTCTTATAGGTAAAGCTCAGGTTGAACAGAAGAATCCAGAAGATGATCAGTCCGATCACTACCGCAATACGGATCATTGCATCACCTGTAATCGTAATGGAAGTACCAAGCAGGTTGTTGATCACAGGCATCAATGCCCATCCGATTCCAATCCCTGCAGGTAAGGCAAGCAGAAGCAGGAAAACAACCTGAATCAGCAGATAGAATGAGAGGTATGTATAGGTAGCTCCACAGATCAGTCTTACCGCAAGATCCTTGGCTCGACTGGTCATGTAAAAGTGATTGACAAAGAAAATATCTACTGTACAGACAATGACCATGAATACTGTAACGATCGTCATGACCCCTTCTTCACCTATTTCATAGGACAGATTGAAGAACAGGAAGATAAAGATCGTAGTCAGCAGAAACGTAAGCCAGAAAAAGAAGGCACGAAACAGGTCATTACGTACAGAACGTAAAGCCTCTTGAAAGATCATTTTGTCAGAATCTCCATAGATTCACGGGAGTTCAGTTCCACGATTTTCTTGAAGTATTCATCCTGGCTGCTTTCTCCTCTGACCATCTCAGACTCGATGTTACCATCCTTGATATAGATCAGTCTGGAAGAATAGGATGCAATCAGAGCATCATGGGTTACCATGACAATGGTGACACCATTGTTTCTGTTGAGCTCCTGCAGAATTTTCAGCAGTTCAGAAGAGTTGACGGAGTCGAGGTTACCTGTCGGTTCATCGGCTACGATGATACGTGGATGATTGACAAGAGCACGACAGATGGATGCACGCTGTCTTTGACCACCGGAACATTCATTCGGATATTTCTTCAACAGCATGTCAATCTTCATTTCCTTTGCCAGTTCATTGACACGTGCTTCAATCCTGTCTTTGGAAACATGAGCCAAAGCCAATGGCATGGCAATGTTTTCATACATGGTATGTGTATCGAGAAGATTGAAGTCCTGGAAGATAAAGCCAAGGTTTTCATAACGGAAATGACCGATTTCATTTGCTGTCATGGCACGGACATTCTTCCCGTTGATGAATACATTACCACCTGTACATTCATCAATTGTAGAAATGTTGTTGATGAATGTAGACTTACCGGATCCGGATGGACCCATGATAGCGACAAATTCACCTTCATATACCTTGAAGTTGATATTGTGCAGTGCTTCAAATTCATTTGGTGTCTGATAGTTGTAGATTTTCTTCATATTACGTGCTTCCAGCACGACTTTCTTTTCTTCCATTTCCATAATCCTCCTTATTTTTTACTGTTGAAAATGACTTCCATATAGAAACTGCGGTTAATGACCATACAAATCAGTTCCGGTATTACCGCACTGATCAGAAGAATCACCATATTTGTAACAGAAAGACTGCCACCTATGATCAATGATGCGGAAAGATTGATGACATAAAACAGAATCAGTGCAATCACGATACCATAGAACGTAAATACTTCCTTTGTGATCATCCGTTTTTCATTATCCTGCATGAATCCAATATGAGATAGTGTTCTATAGTATTTTTTTCTAAATGACAGGTCAGATGAATAGCGGAACAGAATTGCCATGGAAAGCAGTGTACTCATTGCCACATAGGTAATCAGGACAAGAACTGCATCCGTTGCGGATGTTGTAGCGACAAGGATTGTAATCAGAAGTACACTGGTGACAATCAACAGCAGCAGATTTGTCTTGAGAATCTTCAGATCATGACGTACAAAGCCGAGATATCCTGTTTTTTCAGGATCGGTAATATGCTTTTCAATATGACTGTTCAGATATGGCATCGCCATATTTTTTATGACGTTATTCAGTCCGACAAGTGAAACTGCCGCAAAGATCATGGAAGCAGATGGGGAATAATAGAACAGACCGATTGGAATCAGGAACATTCCCAAACAGATCAGACGGTTGATGGTGCCCTGCTTTCCTTTGTTCAGATCTTCCAGGAAAGCCGTCAGAAACGGGTTGGAAGAACCTGTTTTGATTGTCTGGGAATTAAGAAGCTGAGCTGCACTGTTCCGGTAGGCAAAAGACAGATTCAGGATCAATGTCCAGAATACCACAAATGCCAGAATGCAGATCGTCCAGATCAAAGCTTCCCCTGTGATATTGATCGACATTGCTGTACCGGTAATATTACTCATCAGCCCCCCGATCAATGGTATGCAGATGATACCTGCCAGTATCCCCACCGGGATGGCAATTGCAACAAGGAATACAGTCTGACTCAGAAGATACTGTGCAAGCTGTACGTACGTTGCTCCACATACAAGCCGTACTGCCAGTTCACGGGATTTGCTTTTGACGTAGAAATCATTGGCAAATACGATTTCCACCATACACAGCACGGAACTGAATACCGCAAGGTTGGTTGCCACATCGCCTTTTGCCTGAACAAATGTCACACCCACAGCATCTGACATGGACACGACGAGGAACAGAAAGATGAACATGGATGAAATCACAAAAGTCAGCCAATAAAAAAATGAATGTATCATGTCATTTTTCAATGACATGAACGCATCATGAATAATCATAGAGCATCCTCCTTTCGCCTAATTATCACACGGGTATGAATGTAAGTGGTTTCATAATACGGAATTCCGAAAAAAACATGACGATTTCATGTAACCGTCATGTCATTTTTTCAACATATACTGAATCTGTTTTTTGAAAGAAAGATACGACTGTAGATCTTCTGCATGAACTGTTTCTTCTCTGTTGAGCTGCATGATGACTCTACATGCGCTTTCAATGATTTTCTGATTCAGTTTTACAGGATGATCTGCCGTATCTGCTGAAGCAGGAAATACTTCCACCTGCGCATAGATGCGTACAGGATTCCCGTTTCGATCCTGAATCCTTCCGTATTCTTCAGGAATAGGAATCTGTCTGACCTGAATCGGACAGTATGGACCGATCAGAAGTTCATGCTCATCTTTTTTAAGGTAATCTTCCAGCACATCCTCGAGGTGGATGCACAGCACACCTGGTTTTACATGGATTTCCAGAAATACAAGATCAGCTTTGTCTGTATAGGAATTCAGAAATCCTCCATCACTGCAGGATATGAAAGATGTCATCGTGCCGGCCCTGCAGAACAGATGGAAGTCCACCAGCCTTTCCACACGGTAAACGACTGTTTCCTGCTCACATGGTTTCATGCATGACAGAATCCCTTGCATGGCACCTGCAGTATCTTCATACCGGACAATCATGGAAGGATTCAGTCTTCTTCCTTCTTTGACTCTTGCCTGTTCTGTTTCAATTCCATCAAACAGCAGTGCATTGAGTGTGACATACGCTTTGGAATCAGAAAACAGTGGATCACAAGGGTCTTCGTCACGTACATCGCCGGAATAGAACTTCAGATCACGCAATGGATCTCTTTCAGAATGCATTTCCTTTTGTATCGGCATCCAGATCAAAGAAGTCAAATGCCTTCTGGATGTCTCTTTCCCAGACTCTCCATTCATGGCTGCCTGGGCCTGTTTCAAATACCGCTTCAATACCAAGCTGGTTCAGATATGCCTGGAAATCTTCCAGCATACCCTGGGAAAACAGAGGATCTTCTGTTCCAACCGAAAAGAACAGATCCGGAAGTTCTTCCTTTTTTGCTTCTGCAAGTTTTTTCCAGAGGTTATAGGAAGAGTCCATATATTCTTCAAAACTGCTGTACTTATGCATCACATTATACTGACGCTGGGTAGAATGCATGACATCCTGATTCTGATACACCTGCGATGGTTTCATGTCATACAGTTTTCTGGATGCTTCTCTTCTTTCTTCCAGATCAGAAGGAATGAAGCTCAATACAGCCGCCTTGGCAAACAGCTGTGGATACAGCAGTGCAAACTGCAGTGTACCCTTACCTCCCATGGAAAGGCCTGCGATGAAGTTATCTTCTCTTGCGGAAGAAGCAGGGAACCATCCATAGATCAGAGGCATCAGTTCATCAATGATATACTTTTCCGCATCATATCCCAGTGTGAAGTTATCCCAGTTGGAGTAGTCGGCATTCCCGATACCAGGCATGACTACAATCAGGTCTTTTTCACATGCATACAGTTCAATATTAGATTTACGGATCCAGTCAGAATAGCCGCCGAATGTACCATGCAGAAGCCAGAGAACCTTGTATTTCCTGCCCGAAGAATAAAAATCCTTTGACGATACGGTACGTGGTTTATCCGGCATGATGACATGCACATCAGTATTTGCGCCAAGATACTCCGATTCGATTTCCAGATGAAATAAAGCCATAAATAATCTCCTTTTTCTAATGATGTTTATTCTGATACAGAACACCGCATACCGCATAGATCACGGTCAGTACAAGTCCTGTCAGAGGCTGCTGGTTCATCAGCTGTGAAGACATGTATGTCACCAGATTTGATGTTGTATCAAACAGATTTCCCATATCGAACACACCCAGGTTTTCAATATGAATGATTAACAGCATGGTGAATGCTGCAAGCAGGTATCCTCCACAGATACCTGTCAGAATGCGTATGATTCCCTTCTGGTAATGCTTTCCCAGAAATCCGAGAATCAGTCCGCAGGAAAGAATGACAATCCAGTGGATATATGTTTCCATCGGCGGCAGAAAGCCGACCACCACCGATCCAATCAGAAGGCCACACAATAAACCAATCAGAAAGAAAGCGATGGACTGAGCAAACTGTACCAGAAGTACAGCCACTACCGATACAGCAAGCGCAGCTACAATCCCTGTCGGGCTTGTTCCCCATGTGGCAGAAAGAAACTGATAGGTGCACACGAAGGAAAGAATGGCGAATGCCAGAGCAAGCATTTTCTGACCATGGAAACAGACGATGATACCTGCTGCAGCCACTGCAGCAAGTACAATCAGAAGTCCACTGATCATCCCTTCACCTCAGAAAGATCAATGATTCCGACTGTATCTTCATGCAGAATCAGATCATACAGTTTCAGAACAACGCGTTCTGCCTCCTGTTTGCTTGGGTAGACGCCGATCAGTTCCATTACGTTATTGTTGACATACAGACATACGTCATATGCATCCTCTTTTCCATATACGGGAGATACCGCAAGCTTACGGATCTGTGATGGCAGATAATATGTTGTTTCATTTTCTCTTGCACATTTCAATAGCATTGTTTTTTACCTCTTCTTTTTCTATCTCTATTATACGCAACTGTACGCTCATAAAATAGAAAATTCTTTCAGTTTCTGATACAGAGCATTGGCACTCATGCGCAGACCATTTCTGGAAAGCACGGCATTCTGAATCAGAGCATCGGATGTGACATAGGTAATTCTGAATCGATTCTGATTCTGATAGGAAAAACGTTCAATCCATGTATCGGCTGTTTCTCCTTTTTTTGTATATACGACTGTCAGATCCTGTTTCTTCAGGGTTGTTCCTGTGTTATTGGCAACACGGTATCCATCAAAGACAACCGTGATCGGATGACCGTAATAGGCCTGCCAGTTATACAGAGCAGTAATCAGTTTCTCACGGGCAAGATACAGATCTTCCTGTGCCAGAGATTTCAGTTCATCCCAGGCATAGATCATGTTATAGCCATCCACTACCATCATTTCCGCAAGATTTGCAGCCGCTTTGACACGTGACATCTGTGCCATCTCTTCACGTTTCTTTTCTTTTTCCTTCCGGATTCTTTCTTCCGCTTCCTTATCCGGATTGCGGTTTCTGCCTGCCGTCATTTCCATAATGTATCCAAGATCATTTTCCGATACCTTATATCGTGTGGAACGCATTGCTCCGGATGGTGCTTCCCCGTTTTTCAGCTGAATGTGCATGTGTTCATCCGCTTCATTCCATCTGACATTATATCCACTGCCATTTGCACAGAAGATAGAGTCAGGTGGATTATGCAGATCCATTTCCGGGTCATAACCGATTTCTTCTATGATCCTTTCCGCATCTTTACATGGTCGGAATCCTGCTGTTTCACTGATGAAAATACCCTTTCCTTTTGTATAGACAGTTACTTCACCATTATAGTTCTGCAGGGTACGGACAGGGCCTTCTCCCTTGATGCACATGGTACCATTCTGGTTTTCATTGACTTCCACACTGCATTCTCTGTTTTCAAGATCAAACAGTGCTCTGGACAGACTTTCTGAAGGCAGTGTCAGCTCAAAGCTCTCATATGGTTCCAGCAGGATGGATTCCGCTTTCATCAAAGCCTGACGGACAGCACGACATGCTGCCTGTCTGAAATCTCCCCCTGTTGTATGTTTGATATGGCCCTTTCCTGCTGTCAATGTAATCTTTACATCATTCACAAATGAACCCGTCAGAACACCGCGATGCCGTTTACGGCTTAGGGCTGAAAGGATTGATCTCTGCCAGGAAGCAGAAAGAGAATCGGTTCCAATCCCACTGACAACCTGAATACCGCTGCCAGGTGGCAGAGGATCAAGTCTGACATGTACTTCAGCATAATGGCGTAACGGTTCAAAATGCCCCGCTCCTTCCACCGGTGATTGGATCGTTTCCTGATAGACGATTTTCCCTGTGGAAAACCCGACCATGATACCGGAAGATTCAAATATCTTTTTCTGCAGGATTTCCATCTGCATCTTTCCCATGATACATACAGATATTCTGCCCGTTCTTTCATCCGTACTGATTTCAAGACGTGGATCTTCACTGGCAAGAGTTGCACAGGTATCTGCCAGTACGAGCGGACTGGCCCCTTCGGGAAGTTCAAGCTGATAGGTCATGCTGGCATTCAGGATGGAAGCACTGCTGTCTTTTTCAAAACCAAGTCCAGCTCCTGCTTCCAGGCTGCTGATTCCTTTGATGCAGACCACTTCTCCTCCACCCGCTTCCATCAGAAGATCATACCTGAGGCCGTTGTAACGTCTGATCTGGTCTGCCTTGTCTTCCTCATTCAGACGGTCACGGGCATGCAGTACACCACCAGTGATACGCATATGTGTCAATCTGTTTCCCTGTGGATCGGTTGAGATCCGGAATACCTTTGCACCGAATGCTTCCGGATATTCTCTTTTCGGTACAAGCTGACACATCAGATTCATCAGTGTATCCACACCCTGATTCTTTAATGCACTGCCGAAAAGAACCGGAAAAAACTGCCGTTTCATAAATGCCTGCTGCAGAAGCTCATCCGGAATACTGCCTGTTTCCGATACTGCCTCCAGTATTTCATCATTCGCCATTGCCAGTGTATCATCCCTGTTTTCATCCCAGCTGACACACATATCCGAGCAATGTGTCTTCAGATCCGTCAACAGTTCCTCGCGGGAGTGGAAAGAGATGTCCATTTTATTGACAAATATGATGCATGGAACACTGTAATGGGACAGGCATTTCCATATTGTATGGGTATGGGCCTGTACTCCATCCTGTCCATTAATCAGCAGTACTGCCAGATCCAGTACGGAAAGGCTTCGTTCCATTTCAGCTGAAAAATCCACATGCCCTGGCGTATCGATCAGATCAATCTCTGCATCCATCCATTTCATGTGTGCTTCCTTGGCATAGATCGTAATACCGTGACTTCTTTCCTGTTCATCATAGTCAAGAATGGTATCCCCATGATCGACTCTGCCCGCTCTGCGGATCGTACCACTGTTTAACAGCATTGCTTCCACACAGGTTGTCTTGCCGGCATCGACATGCGCAAGCAGTCCTGTACAGATATGTTTTACATTCTTCATCTCATTCATGTTTTTCTATTCTTCTCAGATCTGCCCCACAATATGGACAGTATGGTGTTTCATTCTGCTGTCGATATCCGCAGACCGGACATTTCAGTTTATCGTTTTCTTTCACCCAGCACATCCCGCCTTCTTTGCGCAGAGCGTACTGTTTTCTCTGTACCATGGCTTCCTGATCGAGACGAAAACCAGCGATCTGATGATTGGCACCATAATAATGTTCAAAATCGTGGTATACCCATTCCATCTGGTCCAGCGCATCTGTTTTCTGCTGGAACTGTTGTTTCATCTGTTCGATCTGCCTCTGCAGAGCGCGTGCATCATTGAGAATCTGTGCATTGCGATGGTTTTCATATTTCCAGCAGATCGAGCGAAGCAGAGAGCTTTTCAGCATCTGCCTCGTTTCCTCATCTGTTTTTTTCAGTTTTGCCTGTCGTATGACTCGCAGATCCTTTCCGCACAGAATACCGGCATAGGGAGGAATATGATTGTCCCATACAGGGTTGCGCAGATACAGGCTCTCGGAAACGACAAGATAATTGTAATCGCCATAAAAAGACAGTGCATGATCTGATTTCAGATCGGCTGTTGTCACTTTGATCTCGTAACAGCGGAACAGATCTGAGGCATCCATTGTCATATAATCCACAATTTCATCCCCTTTTCCGCATGCCTTGAATCCGATCGTCACTTCTTCGCAGCCATATTCTCTTTTTTCCACCTGACGTTGATGGAGGGCTTCTTCCAGAAGCCTTGTTTCTTCAGTCTTTGCCATCTGTGCCCTCCTGCAAAATCCCTGTCAGTACAAAATTCTGACGTCTGAACCGCGATACATCCTCATCACAGATGATCTTTGTTACAGAATCAAAATATTCCTGCATCTGCTTTTCTCTGCGATAAAGACTGCGTGCACCGAATCCACTTCGTGCAGATACATGGTTTTCCATATAGATGCCTCCAGGATTCAGATGCGAAACAACTTCCATCAGAAAGGACGGCTGTCTTCCCTGCATCTGATCGCCGATAAAGGCATCGTTGATGATCCAGTCAAATTTCTCATCCGTATCCTTCAACCATGTAAAAGCATCTTCACATACGATTCTCAGATTGGACTTCTGCTCGATGTCCAGCTCATCCAGCCGGAAGTATTTCTTCGAAAGATCAATCACAGTCTGTGACAGTTCTATTACCGTGATTCTGCTTCTTCGATGATGCTCCAGATAATATTTCGGATAGGAAAATGCACCTCCACCAATCAGGAGCGTGTTTCTGATTTCCGGCCTGCATACAAAAGCATAGGAGAATCTCTGCATATAGGGGAACAGAAGATCGTATTTTTTCTCATCATCGAGGTACATGGCAGATTCCGGATTTCCATCAACCATGAGGAAACGGATCATATCTCCATATATCATTCTATCTTCTATTTCGATCAGTCCATATGGTGTATTTTCTGTATGAATTACTTTTTTCTGCATGTTGCCATTATAGCAGATAACCGACGGAATCCCCGAGGAAATACCAGACAACATTTCCCTGTGATTTTTTTAAAAAGGTACTTGTCAAAGTATAGATGCCATGGTATATTAATTGAGCGCTGAAAAGCAAGGCAATAACGAATGGTTCTGTGGAGTAGTGGTTTATCTCGTCTCCCTGTCACGGAGAAGATCGCGA
>JAEDEK010000053.1 GCA_016293365.1 Bulleidia sp.
ATTGCGGTACCAAAGCACATGCCAAGTGCCATTCCTTCACTGCCATAGTTATCTTCTTTCTCAGGATTGTTTTTTCTGCTGTTTTCTCTGACCGCAAAGATCGCCAGCATCAGTCCCATTGCCAGCCATGGTAGTGCCGCCATGATAAAATCCAATACTGTTTCCATTCTGTTACTCCCTTTTTCTACAGTCAGAATGTTACATCACGCACCTTACCATCAATACCGTCATTTCTCAGCCAGTTGTGTCATTTCTTCATATAAAAAGTCCTGACTTCCGATCAGGACTCACTTCTTACTTTGCGCAGTTTCTTGCTTCAATATCCATTAACTGGTCAACACGTCTTTCGTGTCTTCCACCTTCAAATTCTGTCTTCATGAAGACATCCACAATCTGCTTTGCTGTTTCGATACCAATGACACGTGCACCAAATGTGATGATGTTGGCGTTATTGTGACGTCTGCTGTATTCTGCACTGTATGGTTCAGAACATGTGCATGCTCTGATACCACGTACCTTGTTGCAGGCAAGCCCGATTCCCACACCAGTTCCACAGATCGCAATACCACGATCCACTTCACCGCTTGCTACTGCATTGGCAACCTTTTCGCCATATGCAGGATAATCACAGGATGCATTTGTGTCTGTGCCATAGTTCACGACTTCATAGCCCTGGCTTTCCAGATAAGCCACGATTTCATTCTTCATGTCCACTGCAGAGTGGTCATTCGCAATACCGATTTTCATACTTCTTTCCCCTTTTCCTCTTTCTGTTGTCTGTTATGGATCAGCCATGCGCCGATCAGGAATATGAATATGGATATGAACTGTGAAGTTGAGAATGGACCAACTTCCCCACGGATCATATCTCCACGTAGAAATTCAATCATAAATCTGCCCAGGCTGTAAAGAATCAGATACCATGCACCGTTATCTTCTCTGTGCTTTCCATGTTTCAGATTCCAGTACAGAAAGGCAAAGATCGCAAAATCACCTGCTGCTGAAATCAGCTGTGTTGGAATCACAGGATCCGTTGTCCAGCACAGGGAATCCGATGGAAAGGATACACCAAACCATGCATCCGTCTTCATTCCTGCACAGCATCCTGCCATAAAACACCCGATTCGGCCAAATGCCTGCGCTAATGGAACAACAGTAATCAGTATCGGGAAATACTTTCGAAAATCCCACTTCTTCCATTTACACCAGACAAGTGCTGCCAGCAGCCCACCGATAATACCTCCATATACAACCCAGCCGCCGCTGCCAAGAACAGAAGCAGGACTGATCATAAATGCATCCAGATTTGTCAGCACATACAATGCTTTGGCCCCGACATACCCAAGTACTACAACAAACAATGCAAATGCATCGATGTTTTTATAGTCCAGGTCATATTCTTTTGCAAGTTTTTCCGCCATACCTACTGCAGCAAGGATTCCCACAGCAATCATGACGCCATATCCATGCACTGTCAGAGGGCCGATCGAAAACCAGTCATTCAACATTATGTTTTCCTCCACAGATAATGATAAGGGTTTTCAAAAGGTTTTCAAGTCCTGCGACCAACACAAAAAGCACATTACGTGCTTTCTGTATGAGATTCATTCTTCCTGATTCTCTTCGTGTTCTTCGCCAGTGACATCAATGACCGTTGGACCGTTTTGTTCGAATGCCTTGATGAATGCATTCATCTTGTTTGCCAGTACAAGTGTTGCGACAAGATCTGATCCACCCGAATATACAAGACCTGCACCAATAACCATGAACAGTACATCTGTTGCGGTTTTACCGGAAAGGAAGAACATGATGGCGATACCGAAAACGATCGAGACTGCCGAGATCAGCACATATACCATGCTCCGGTTATAGCCGATACGATATGCCACTACGCCTTTCTGCAGATTGATGAAACCGCTGATCATGATGATCAGACCAAGCAGTAAAGGCACAAGGCTGACAATGATGTCGGATTTAAGAATAACCAGAAGACCAAAGACAATCGATGCAATACCGATAATGAATTCATTGCGGTAAAGAGAGTCTTTGACATTCAGAAGGAAGTAGATTGTCAGATTCACGATACCATATACAACGGCACTTCCACCAAGTACATAGGATATGACCTTCCCGCTGATATCCGGGAAAATGATCAGAAGCACACCGAGAATGATATAACATACTGACATCAGAATCTGACTCCATTTTAACTGTTTTAACATAACTATCATCTCCTGTATCTATATTATAGTCGAAACAGCAGAACCATACACGTTCAATTATCCCGATCTGTATAATCATGTAAAACATGGTAGAATAGTGCCGTTATGGAGGTTTATTCATATGAAAGCATTCTGCGTTACACCAGTTACAGATGATAGAAAACATCTACTTGAAAAAACAGGGTGTGGAAATAACATTTATAGAAAAACAGGAAGTTACTCCGGAAGTACTTCAGGGGGCCGAAATCATCTTCGGTAATCTGAGTCCACAGCTGATCAATACCATCGATTCCATCCGCTGGGTACAGCTGGATTCTGCCGGTGCCGATTCCTATAAAGGACTCAGAGATGATATTACCTTAACCAACTGCTCCGGCGCCTATGGGGAAGCCATCAGCGAACACATGCTTGGCTGCGTACTGGCAGTGGAAAAGAATCTGTATGCCTATCACGACAGGCAGAAGGAACGTTCCTGGGAAAACCTCGGTTCTGTACCTGTAATGCGGAATCTCAAGGTGTTATGTGTTGGAATGGGTGATATCGGATCCTCCTTTGCACAGAAAATGCATCTGCTTGGATGTACAGTGTATGGTGTCAGGAGAAGCGTGCATGATGTACCGGATTACATTGAAACCATGTATACCATGGATAATATGAATGACATCCTTTCTGAATGCGATATTGTAGCTCTGTCATTACCACAGACTTCAGAAACCATTGGTATGTTTGATTATCAGCGTCTTTCCATGATGAAAAAGGATGCTGTGATCATCAATGTCGGCAGAGGTTCTGCCATTGTATCCACTGATCTTGTCAGAATCATGAAGGAAGGCCACCTTAAGGCAGCATGTCTGGATGTAACTGAACATGAACCGTTGCCGAAAAACAATCCGTTATGGACATGCCCTGGAGTATATATTACGCCTCATATCTCCGGTCGCTTCAATGCGGAAGTAACCTATGATAAGGTACTGGATATCTTTTCCACAAATCTGGAGCATTATCTCAATCACGAACCACTGGAACACATTGTTGATAAAACCATCGGTTACTGATCAGTCCAAAGACTGAATGTACCGTTCTCCTGCAGAAGTTTACAACTGAAATACTGCATTTTCCACACCGTGAAAGAGTACATTGATTCTATACATCTGTTCTATACGCCCTTCAAAAAAGGATACCTCAGTAGGTATCACATCACCCTGATCATGATCTGCTGATCTGACTGAAACCATTTGCGGTTTCAGTTTTTATATGGCGGCCACATATTGCCTGCGCCTTTTATACCTGCCTTTACAAGACCAAAAAAGCGGTCCTGCTGCAGGAGCAGAACCACTTCAGAAATTTCGTGATCTGAAGAATCATATTATCGTCAGAATCTTGGATCTTTTCTGTTTGGAACCCAGTCTGCTGTTTCCATATACCACTGAAGCAGACGGTTTCTCATCTTTGCGATATCTCCCTGATACTCTGTCTCGTCGATTCTGTTGACAAGTTCTTTTGGATCTTTCTCAAGATCATACAGTTCATCTTTTTCATAAAGACGCATGACATATTTCAGATTGCCCATACGGATCATCGCAGCTTTTGTATGTTCCGGGCCTTCAGAACACTGTGCACTCAAACGTGGCCAGTATTCAGAATCTTCGTTATGTCCTCTTTCCATTGCCCAGTATTCACCATGAATACGTCCGCCTTCAGAGAATACCGCATCCTTATGTTCCTTCTTACCCGCAAGAGCAGGAACCAGTGATTTACCGAAGTTGACATATTCTGTCTTTACCCCTGTCATTTCTTCCACCGTTGCGGTAATATCAACCAGCTCACAAAGTGCTTTTGAAATACCAGGCTTCACATCAAACTGTTTTGCAGGTTTGACAAGCAGAGGAACATTTACAATACAGTCTTCAAAACAGTTCTGCACCTTTTCCGCAATATCATAATCCCCTGTATAATCTCCATGGTCAGAGAATACAAAGATCGATGTATGATCATACAGGCCACCATCTTTGAGGGCATTTTCAATCATTCCATACTGATGATCAAAACGTGATACCATTGCCAGATACACAGCTCTCATTTCAATGAAATGATCTTCTCCCCAGTCTTTCAGATTCTGTCTTTCCGCAATTGCTTTCAGCATGCTCGGTTTATCAAGATCAAGTGCACTTGGTCTTCTTGGCTCACACTTTGAACGGTCAATGGAAGAAAACCATGGATCCTCACATGCATATGGAGGATGTGGATAGCTGATTGTACAATACAGGAAGAACGGCTTATGATCCGGATCCTTGCTTTTTTCATTGATATAGGCAATTGCCTCTTCGACACATTTCCAGTCAGATGCAGGACGATGTGCCTGCTCTTCCGTAATCTTTCCACGGAAATGAGCATAATAGCCCGGCTCTGTATGCGGACCGCCAATGGAAGGTGTGTCCAGAACCGGATGTGGTTTTGGCTGGTTCTTTGATGGGGTTGAGACAAGATCTTTGCCTACACCACAGAAATAATGATCACAGAACTCCTCTTTTGTGATGTTTGATGGAATCAGATCATTTCTTCCTACCCAGCATACCTCATATCCGGCATTTTTCATTGTGCGCAGAAAATTTGGTTCCCCTGGATTCTGCATATAATGAATGGTACGATGTCCGGTTGTATGACAATACAGTCCAGTCATAAAGGAACATCGGCTTGGTACACAGACCGGATTCTGACAATAGGCGTTTTCAAACGATACGCCCTCCTGTGTCAGTCTGTCCAGATTCGGAGTGATGGATGCTTCGCATCCAAGGTGATGCAGTGAATCACTGCGCATCTGATCAGCAACAAAATAAACAATATTCGGTTTTTCTGTCATGGTTTTCTTCCTTTCCTCTGCAGTTTATCTGTTATCTACAGGCTCAGTATATCAATTTAAAATATAATTTCAATGTTTGTTCAAAATATTTTATCATTTTGTTTTTTAAACGGAAAGAATATAATGAAAACAGAGAGACACAACATGATTCAGAGCCCGTTTGATATTATCCGCTCCTGCAGCGATGACTTTACAAAAACAGATCAGAAGATCGCAGAACATATCCTGGATGCTCCAAATGATGTCATCCGCCATAATATGGCATCCCTTGCATCTTTGATCGGGGTTTCCGATGCAGCTTTGAGCCGGTTTGCCAACAGAGTCGGTTATTCTGCTTTTTCTGCACTCAAAAACGACATATCCAGATATGTTTTCAGTCACAATTCCGAAAATGACAGTGACCAGGAAGAAAAGGACAGAACACCATTATGTGCTATCACGGAAATATATGCATCCTATATGAAAGCGATTGCCGATTATACGGATATGGATACTGTCAACAGGATTGCGGATTTATTCCTGCGCAGTAAAAAGGTTAAAATTTTCGGTATTAATCGTACATTCAATTCTGCCCGTCAGTTCCGTTTCCGTCTGAATAAAATCGGTTTTGATGCAGAAGCAGTTGATGATATGCACCTTTTCAGTGATATGGCAGATTATCTTGGAAAGGATGATCTTGTCATCATCTTTACTACAAGAAACAACATGCATTATGACAGTACCGTTGCTGCATTAACTGAAAACGGCTGCCATGTCGTTGTTTTCACGATGATTCAGAATCTTCCTTATAAAAATTTATGTGATGAAGTTGTTGTTCTACCAAGAATATCCCGTGACAGTCGCGGCCCTTTCCTGGATGACCAGGCAATCTATTTTGTTTTCATCGAAGTGCTGTTAAGTGCGATCAGCGAAAGAAGCAGACAGATGGGATAATACCGGAACAGGTCCCACCATGCATACGTATCCGTAAGTGCGGAATACTGTATTGATATTTTGATAATGTCAGAATACAGATCGTCAGACTGGCCTGATATTCACACTGGCAAAACACAAAAAAACAGGGCTTCATGCCCTGGAATACTTTATATTTCACAGGTCAAACGACCTGATTGCTGTTATATTTCTCAGGTCAACCGACCTGTTGTTGCTGTATTACACTCGATGGTTTCCCATCGATTTTTTGTTGTATATTCATCAAATTCCTCTAAAAGAAATCCGAGTTGCTTTTCAACAGCTCGGATAATATATCATCTGCACTTATGCGTGTCAACACTTTTTTGAAAAATTTACGATTTCCGCATATTTCTGCGCAATCAGCTCTGCGACAGCCACCAGCTGTACCGGATGTGCTAAAGGAATATTCCCGGATTCATATGTTATTGTGTGTCTGATAAAATCAGGTTTTACACCACTACCGATCATCCAGATATTTCTGTTTTCCAGCAGATGCCTGATTCTGCGGATATCCGAATATTCAAAGTAACTCATCGTTGCGGAAAAGACGATGATCAGATCATCCTTCGAGCTTTCCATAATCTGTTTCATCTGGTTGGATAAGGAAACGGTTGTATGACACAGTTTTCCCAAAGAACACAGATCCGCACACAGACACATTGCCGCTGACTCCCCTTTCAGAAGCCCCACCAGAAATACATGTTCTGCACTTTCAATCTGTCTGCACAGTTGTTCCACCTGCTTCAGATCAATGGACTGCAGGCATATAGACAACGCATCATTATGGTATTGTGCAATTGTCAAAGCCGCATTGTTCTCGTCCACTGTTTCAAATGTTTCCTCTTCCTTTTTCATGCATTCCCGCAGTGCCGAAAAACTCTCAAAACCGATATTGCGTACATATCTGGATACAGTTGCCATTCCCACATGGCAGTCCTCTGCCACCTGGGAAATGGAAATATCCGTATCCTCCATGTGTTCCATCAGATATCGGGTAATCTGCGCATCTGTTGAATCAGGTGCACATCCATACAATACACCAGCCAGTACGACCGGCAGCTTCTGATATTTCATAACAAAAACCTTCCCTGTATTTATTGTAATACAGGAAAGGATCCATCATACACTCAGTTTTTCCAGCTGTCAGTCAGTCTGTTATACAGCATTCTTTCCTTGACTGTTTCAACATTACCGCCAAGCACTTCTGCTAATGCATAGGCGAATGGGAATACAGTTGCAGGACCACGGGAAGTGATGAGATTTCCATCTGTAACTACAATCTGATCATCTACGTATGTGCTGTCTGTAAACAGATCTCTGTACTTATCTGCAGGATAGGATGTCAGTGTTCTTCCTGCACTGACACCAGCCTTTTTCAGGACCATTGGAGCTGCACAGATTGCCGCAACATACTTTCCTTCCTTCATGAAAGCCTGTACTGTTTCAATCACACGTGCATCCTCTGCCAGATTTGATGCACCAGGCATACCACCTGGAAGAATTACCATATCATAGTCATTGAAATTGACTTCATCCATGACATAATCCGCAACAGCCTTGATACTGTTGCATCCTGTTACAATCCGTTCACCGATGGATACGGAATCACATCCGACACCACATCTTCTCAGGATATCAACCGTTTCCAGGCTTTCTCCTTCTTCAAAACCTTCTGCAAGTATTACAACTGCTTTCTTCATCTTCTGTTTCCTCCTGTTGTTGCCTGTATTATGCACTTTGGCAGTAGAAGAAAAAAAGGAATTTCCATTTCATGGAAAAACCTTATTCATGAATCTGATATGTATTGTTATGCAGGTTGATTTCCACACGGATTCCATGATCAAATACTGTTTCCTGATGCATTGGATCATCATCGATGAACCTGTGTTGTACCATCTTTGCACAGGCAACCTTTTCATGCAGTGCAGATACTGCATTGACAAGTTCAATTCTGTTTTCATCCACGTAGTCCTGTGAGAAGCTGCCATCTGTATTGACATAGGCGCCATCCCGCTTCAGATATGCAATACCGCCATTCAACAGCGCATACAGTCCATAGTTGACTCCATTCACCACATCGCTCATCCATGGAATCACAACACAGTCATGGAAGACAAGATTGAAGAACGGAATCGGAAGTCCTGCCTGTTTTCCATCTTCCGTCATCATAAACGGATATGGTGCATAATGGCATGTGTCCACATGGTTGACCGCAAAACCATTCACTTCCTCACTGGACGTCATACCGCCTCTGTTATTGAAGACATCAAATGTCATATTCCTGTAACGGGCACACTGTGTGCGATCCTGAAGATCACATGGATTGAAGTTTTCATCCTGTGGATTGCATGTAAATACATCACAGTATACGCCATCACAGATAACACCGTGTCCCTTTAATAGATTCAGGTTTCTTTCAAAAAATACCGGCGCCATACGGGCTGTGAGATAACTCTGCTTCCCGCCAGCCCACACTGCCATATAGTATGGATTTCCATCCCTGTCATAAATCCGAAAGGAATCATCATAATCAGGGGAGTCAAAATACAGATCGTGATAGTTATCATGCAATGTCAGTATATCTCCATCTTCATGCATGGCATCCATCAGTTTCACGAGTGCTGGATAACCACCTGTTCTTTCATCAATCGGATCAAAGCATGGATGCTTTCTGTCATAGGCAATCCCGCACCCATCCAGATGCAGATGAATTTTTCCAACTCCTGCCTCATGGAAACCTTTCAGGTTCTCTCTGATTTCATCAATCGGAACAATTGCCTCATTCTTCCCATCGCTGTGATAATAACGGGAGTCAGGTGAAATATCAGAATGAATGCCTGTATGATAAACACAGCTGCCGACCAGCTGTTTCAGTACAGGTTTCCTGTCCATCTTCTGCTTTAATGTAGTAACTGTCTGCGTATCCTCATACCACTTTCTGACATGCTTTGCCATGCAGTTATAATCCATGGAGCCATCTGAAAGAAGAAGTGTATATGTGCGTGGATAACGCAGATGCGCCAGAGAAGACAGTGTTCCGATATGGATCTGCTGCCTTTCTTTCTTTTTTATCTGATAGCAGGCATCATAATAACTGTCCACAATCCACAGATACGCCTGCGTATCTCCATAATATCCAAGGGCATTTACATAAGCATCCGCACAGGCAAAATACCCGCCAAAATGAGGAGAGAATTCACATGGATCTTCTGTATCCAGTAATACCCCCTGCTGCAAAGGAATCACAAGCTTTCCCGTGCCATGATCAATGCTGCCCGGGAAACGGATGACATCAAAGACTGCTTCATCCTGAAGTGGAGTCAGTGTAAACAGCACTCTGTCATGAACCAGATCCACTCTGATGTCCACACGCAGACTCAGCCCATCCATGATCCTTTCATATATCAGTGAAAGAGTGTGTTCCACCGTTGTATCGTGTTGTGACACACTGATCTTTTCCGCGCTCGTAAAAGGGCAGCTTACGCCATCCTTTTCCACGCACCATTCATTCCGGTCAATCCGGTATTTCCTTTCTGCCTGAACAATCACAACATACTGATCTTCAAGCATGACTCTGATTTCATTTTTCATTTGAAGTTGTTCTCCGGTATGACAAAAGTATTTGCCAGTCCATTCTTTCTGAAGTTTTCATCATCTATTGCCCAGATACATCTTAAAAACAGACCTACCATCATATAGTTTTCCTTACTTTGGAGTTTGATCAGATCCGGTATATAGGAAGCAGGAAGATACTTTTCCATTTCCTTTCTGACACCACAGATATCCTGCAGATCATCACTGGCAATATATACAGCCTGTGGTCCGATGGTTGCGATCATCGGTACAAGTGTCTTGGCGAGCAGCTCACATAATCCTTCCTGTGTTTCAATCAGCTGACGCATCGGCCTGGAATAGGAAACAAGATTGCTGATATACGTTGCTTCTCCTGCCAGATTGTGTTCCCCTTTGACAAGATGTCCATTGACGACAATACCCGCACCTCCAGTCACTCCATGACGTGGCAGGAAGTATGTAATGATGGAACGGTAACGGTCTTCCAGCCAGTAGACACCGGTACTGATCATATTGACGTCATTGAATGCCAGGACACGTTTATTGAATTTCCTTTTCAGATAGGTAACGATGTTTTCACCATACGCATCCATCGCCGGCAATGTTACAGAACCATCATCCACCATACCTGGAACAGAAAGGCCGATTGTGCCGATCTCCGGATAATCCCTCAGCACAGTTTCAATCACGGATTCCAGATCTCTGAAGTCCAGACTGTCCTGTTCAATCCGTCCGGATATCTTTGCTTCACCACGATCATAATAACGGTATTCAATATGAATCGTTGATTTTGAATTGATTACCGCAATACATAAAATCTTTTCCTTTGTTTCAAAAAAGCGCAGGACACGCTCACTGTTCAGTGTTCTCTGATTTTTTTCTTCTCTGAGTTCATTTCGAACAAGATCAATCAGATCACCACATTCATAACGCGCAAAAATATGCGGTGGAATATTCATGACAGATGCACCTTTCAGAGCAATCTGCAGATGTTCTCTTTCATAGGATACCTGTGGTGCCAGTAATACGGCGTCATATCCGAATCCCTTTTCATATACTTCACGGATCGGCAGGGCTTTGAAATTCATTTTGAAATTCAGTGCTTCTGCTGCTTTATTCAGCTCACTGGCGAAATAGGAAGTCGTCAGGCCGCTTGTACAGCATAACAGTATTTTGAGCGGATGCGCATCATCCAATGTCAGAAGTGTCTTCTCAAGTTCCTCAAAAAGAGTTCTGGCATGATCGATTTCTGTCATCTGAAAGTGTAGAAAGAATTCCGTATTCCCCTCACGAATGGATTCGATTCTCAGTTCAATGATCTCCTCTTCATAAAAATAAATGGACGCAATATAGTTTTCCGTCTGCAGTTCAATCGTACCATTACAGTTTTCTGAAATCCGGTATCTGCTGTTTGTATGATGCAGAATCCATTTACGATACTGTTCAACAAGTTCTTTCCGACACTCCATAAAATATATCCCTCTTCAGTATACTATCAAAATACATGCCGTTCCAACTCTTCTTTTTTTGTTGTAAGATAGTCCATATGAGAAAAATCCATTTTAAAACAGCTTTCTGGATGATCCTGTCAACAGCCTTTGCCGCTGCATTTCTGTATGCACAAAGTGTCCGCAACCGCATCCACGATATTATCGCCATACCTCTGCATGTAGCCTCCCAGCAGGCACAGGCCGGTATCATCGCAACAGATGCAGCCTATAACTGGGCTAAAGATATTCTGATGTTTTCCATTGAGGTATCTTTATATGATGTCAATGACTCTGTATATGGAACGTGGATCATTACCAACGAAAAAAATACCATCATGATGAAAAGTGAACCCGTTAATACAGAAAACCAGGATCTCATCATCCTGCAGGGAAACATTCCCCGCAGGCAGCTGAATGCAGGTGAATGGACCGTACTGGCACAGGTCATGAATGATGACGATTATTCATTACAGTTAACCAATCGTAACCCACAGGATGGCGGGATCCCGATCATCAGCTTCATTTCTGATTGAAGTCCAGTTGCAATTTGGGTATAATATCGGGGTAATGCCGACTTAGCTCAGCTGGTAGAGCAACTCATTCGTAATGAGTAGGTCGCTGGTTCGAATCCGGTAGTCGGCACTTCACACTCTGCAGCAGCAGAGTTTTTCTTTTATCTATGTTAAAACCCTATATGACATTCATACAGGGTCATCGATTCAGTGAGCCGAAGGTTGATATATTTCCCTCTTCTGTAGAGGTGGGTGTTCTTTGAGCCTCATCAGGATTCTCAGCCGTACCGAGCTTTCACAACAGAAACTGCAAATCAGAACTCCCTTATATCACAATGTAGGAAAAATCATGTTTCCCCCGGCTGATTCTCAGTATAAGGATATTTTTATAAAAGTACAGTCTTGACAGTACGGGAAGTTATGCTTTCAGATCATCCAGACTGAAATAACCGCCTCACCTCTCATTGATGTCTTTTCTTTCTGCATACAAAAAAAACAGAACACTCTTTCGGGATGAGCTTGAGTCTTCTGTCTGATTGATGGTTCAGGTATTATCCTATATAAGCCTGAATGGTTTCAACTGTATTGCGATAAACCGCTTCAACATTCTGATATAACGCACGCGCATCACTAGAGATGACGGTATCTTCATTACGTAGGGATTCCGTCAGCTCACTGCTTGTTTCAAACAGTTTTGTAAAGCTGAGGTTGCCGCACACACCCTTTAATGTGTGTGCAAAACGGAAAGCTTCGGCACAATCTCCTTTTTCCATCGCATCCTTCAGTCCTGCAAAACTCTGATCCTTGAGGAACATACCGACAAAGCGGTTAATCATTTTTTCACTGATAAGTCTTTCCTTTGCTTCGGCGAAACTGCCGCCGATCCTGTCGTAACATTCTTCAATCGTCATCTTTACTACTTCCTTTTGATTCTTGAAATTACTCAATACACACTCCTATTTAACCATGATTCTGGAGAAAAAGCGATGTAATATGCATAAAATATATGCAAAACAGACAGATTTTCTGTAAACATGAAAAAACACAATGCCATTCTGTACATTCACTTTCAAATCACAAAAAAACTGCCATCCCTGACAGTTTTCTGATGGTGACCTCTGAGGGACTCGAACCCTCGACCCACTGATTAAGAGTCAGTTGCTCTACCAACTGAGCTAAGAAGTCATTTCCTTTGTGCTTGATTATTATATGACACATGTCTCTTTATTGCAACACCTTTTTTCATTTTTTTATTCAGA
>JAEDEK010000054.1 GCA_016293365.1 Bulleidia sp.
TTCATTCCATTCACTACAATCCACATTTACTTCAATCGGACAGACTGGAAGAATAAAGGTATCCTGTCGAAGGGGATAAATCTGTGCATCGTAATAGTATCCGGTTACGGTGCCTGTCTGCTGCAGGTAGGATGGCGAAACAATTGGAACAGATGATGACAGAATTCCATGCTCATCACTGATCAGTTCAATCCTCTCCCCCTGTTCATCCAAAAGTGGAATCTGACATTCCCTGTCTTCATACACGCCATATCGGATGCCGGCTACTTCTTTTTCCAGACGGATTTCAGGTTCCTTCCCTGACAATGGAACCATCATCAGTCCTGCCATACCCGCAAGACCTAACAGAAAAGACCTTTTCATGCGGCATACCCATAATCCTCTGTCATCTGTTCCTGGGTGGAAGGAATCACGGTTTCATCAGGATGTTCCAGCGCTTCGGCACTGACCTTTGTGAATGTCTTCCTTGTTCCTTCCTGTGTCAGGAAGCTTGACTTCTGAATTCTTCCACGGACAAGAATTCTTCTGTCCGGACCGAATTCCAGTGCGAGTCTGTCTGCCAGAGAATCCCAGGCTGTGACATTGATGAGATCTGTCACCCGACTTGGATCAGGACGTTTTACCGATACGGTAAACTGTGCACAGGTGCCACCTGTCTTTGTCTGGCTGAAGCGTGGTTCCCCGAAAATGGTTCCCACAAGCAGTGTTTCGTTACGATCATTCATAAAATATTTCCTCCTGAGGCTGATTGCCTGCATTATACTTATTCACGCTTTTCTGAAATCTCACAAAAAAAAGTCAGAAATCCGAAAAAAAAGTTCTCTTTCATAGAGAACTCTCTCAGATTTACTGGCAGACAGGCAATGTACTGCCACCATATGGCATGACGATGACATCCGCATCATTGCCGTATTTTCTCAGACACGCATCCACCGCAGACTGCAGATCATGTACAGGCTTCAGGAATGTTTTTTCTACGATGGCAGAATCCATATCAGACACAAAAAGTATATCAGCACGTTTTTTCAGCATGGCAATTGCTGTCGCCTTATGCGCGCCCAGCTGAAAATGTGCATGCAGGGCCTGAATCATATCATCCGGATTCGTATATTTCAGCATCCACTCTTCAAAGACCTGATTCCCAAACCCTTCAAAACAGCTTCCGACAAGGATGACAGTACCACCATCTTTTACCGCATGTCCTGCATTGTCCAGTGCTTTCTGCGTCTGGTACAGGTTGAGATCCTTTGGTGCACCACCCTGGGACACGATGACAATATCCGCTTTTGCGGAAATCGGACTGCGGTAGATATCATTCAGATAGGCACAGGCATCACGATGTGCCTGAATGGAATCACCGGCTACGCAGTAGATGATCTGTTTACGGGTATTCAGCACGACATTGACAATAAAATCAATCCCCGTCATCTTTCCCGCCTCTTCGATATCACGACGGACCGGATTATCATCCAGATTTCCGGCACGTGCACGTGGATCCACCATCATTCTGTGATTCATGGTAATGGCAGAAACGGTAGATACGCCCGGCATGATTGCCTTGGCACCCCCGGAATACCCCGCAAAATAATGGAATTCCACATTCCCAAGACAGATTCTTCGATCTGCCTGTACAACTCTGGCATCAATATCCACAGGTGTACCGGATGAAGTTGTTCCAAGATGAATGACATTCTCACTGTCAGAATCCACACAACAGATCTTCCCATACCAGTTTCCAGCTAGATGGGCCATTTCCTGCTGACTGTGGTGGCGATGTGAACCACGTGCAAAGACAAGCGTGACATTGTCTGGGCTGACACCTGCAGAAAGAAGTTCCTCCATCAAAGGATCCATCACCTTTCCTGTAGGCATTGGCCTGGTAATATCACTGGTAATGATGACAATCTTATCCCCGGGCTTTACAATCTGATTCAGCCGCTTTGAACCGATTGGTTCCTCCAGTGCCTTTTTTACAACTGCAGCTTCATCCAGATCTTCCGGCAGATTGGCCGGATTGAGAATGACGGGCTGCTTTGGCAGTATCACTTTTTCAACTTCATTTCCTTTTTTTAATTCCGTTATCATCCGATTTCTCTCCACTTGTGAAAAAAGGGCTCATAGCCCCTGTTTACAGTACTCTGACACGGATCATTCCGTCTAATGCATTCAGATCCGCAACTGCCTTTTCATCAACAACGCTGTTGACATCAAAGATGGAATAGGCAAACTCGCCGGATGACTTGTTTGTCATGTTTTCAATGTTGATTCCATCGCGTGAGAAAACAGGCATGATGTTTGTCAGCATACCAGGAATGTTTCTGTGAATCAGACAGATTCTTGCACTGCCGGCTCTTTCCAGAGTGACATCCGGGAAATTGACGGAATTACGGATATTACCGTTTTTCAGATAATCATCCATCTGTACTGCTGCCATTTTTGCGCAGTTTGCTTCCGCTTCACCTGTTGTACCGCCAAGGTGTGGTGTCAGTACGGCATTTGGTGCCTTGACCATCTTTTCAGTAGGGAAGTCAGATACAAATCTTGCGATCTTTCCGCTTTCCAGTGCTGCGATCATTGCGTCTTCATCGACAACTTCACCACGTGCATAATTGATGACACGTGCTCCATCCTTCATCATGGCGATCTGCTTTTCTCCGATCAGACCTCTTGTTTCATCGGTAAGCGGGCAATGCAGAGACAGATAGTCTACATGCTTCAGCAGATCATCCAGTGTTGCCACACGGAATACACGACGGGATACCTTCCATGCAGCATCAACACTCAGATACGGGTCATAGGCATATACCTTCATCCCAAGATCAAGCGCAATATTGGCTACCAGTGAACCGACATTACCGGTTCCGACAACACCGATTGTCTTACCGGCATATTCCGGTCCGGCAAACTGTTTCTTGATCTTTTCCATCCTCTTTGCGATCGGACCTTCACTTCCATCGTATTCATATACCCACTTCATGGCTCCAAGAATATCTCTGCCTGCCATGGAAATACCAAACAGGAAAAGCTCCTTTACCGCATTGGCATTTCC
Source organism: Bulleidia sp. (assembly GCA_016293365.1). GTDB lineage: Bacteria > Bacillota_I > Bacilli_A > Erysipelotrichales > Erysipelotrichaceae > Bulleidia. Next base: position 3,050 of record JAEDEK010000054.1, read on the forward strand.
GCCAGGTGTATTGAATACGACAATCCCTTTTTCTGCACATTCCTGTAATGGAATCGTATTGACCCCAATGCCGGCACGACCAATGCATTTCAGATTCTCATTGAAATCATAACCATGCAGATCAGAGGCACGGACAAACAGTGCGTCCGGGTTTTCCATAGTATCGGAAAGCTCATATTCATCCTTCTTCAGCACTTCCAGCACACTTGGGGAAATATTGTTTAATGTTTTGATTCTGTACATGTTCTTAACCGTTCCTTCTTTCAAAATCAAGCATGAAATCTCTCAGCTTTTCCACACCTTCCATCGGCATGGCATTATAGATCGATGCACGCATGCCTCCTGTGATTCGATGTCCCTTCAGACTGACAAGTCCCTGCGCCGCAGCTTCTTTGATAAACTGCCCGTCAAGTTCAGGACTGCCGGTACGGAAAGTAACATTCATATCGGATCTTGCTTCTTTCTTTGCGTGTCCGATATACAGAGCAGAAGCATCAATGACATCATAGATCATCTGTGCCTTAGCATGCTTGATTTTTTCCATTGCTTCCACACCGCCCTGTTTTTCCAGCCAATCCAGTGTCAGACCAAGCATGTAGATACACCAGCATGGTGGAGTATTCAGCATGGAGTCCTTTTCGATCATCGTCTGATAGTTCAGCATATAGGGTGTATTGGCCATCTGCTTACCTGCCAGATCCTTACGGATGATGACAACTGTCACACCAGCCGGTGCCATATTCTTCTGTGCACCTGCATAAATCAGACCATAGCGGCTGATATCCACGACATGAGAAGTGATTTCACTGGACATATCGCAGACAATCGGAACATTCCCTGTTTCAGGAACATAGTTCCATGCAGTGCCATAGATTGTATTGTTGGCACAGTAATGGAAATAGGATGCATCTGATGATAGCTGAAGTTCATCCTGAGATGGTATTTCCGTATAACCATTCCGCTTTCCATCATAGACACATTTCACTTTCCCATACTTTGCTGCCTCTTTGCAGGCAATGGAAGAAAAATTACCTGTTACAGCATAGTCAGCTTTCCCTGTGATTGACATCAGATTGAGTGGAATCATGGAAAACTGTGTGGATGCACCACCCTGTAAAAACAGAATTTCATAGTTGTCCGGTACATGCATCAGCTTTTTAAACTGTGCCTTTACATGATCAAATACAGCCTGGTAAGATGAAGATCGATGACTCATCTCCATGATGGACATGCCTGTACCATGGTAGTTGAATATCTCATCCTGTGCTTTCTGAAGCACCTCTTCTGCCAGTACACCAGGACCAGCAGAGAAATTGAATACACGATCTTCTCTCATACGTCACCTCGTCAAGTACATCCATTCTAAACATTTCCTTCCCCTTCTGCAAGAAAACGGACTGTTATTTACTGAAAAGAGTTTTCAATATCTTTCAGATACAGGTCAAGAATATTTTCCTGATATGCAGCAAATCCGTATTTCCGGATCATATCCGCGGCAGCAATCAGCTGTTCATCTTTCACATTGGTAAGCAATTTCATTCTTCTTTGACTGATGGATTCTTTAGATACAGCCTTGAGATAATCCTGTTTTCCCATATGCCACATGGTGATCTGACCAGATAGATGCTGTCGGATCCCCTGGCTGATTAATAATCCTTCCGGATCCATATCCCCACTGTAGTACAGTCTGCAGGAAGCGTGTTTCAGTAACGACAGCACATTCCATGCGACGGTACTCAACTGGCCAGAAGTACAGAGTAATCCGATACTGCTGCCCTTAGGCATATGGTTCATCAGCCATGTAAACACCATTTCATTTTCTACAATGACAATGATCTGCCCCGCTTTGGCAATGGAAGATATTCCCTGCAGAGCTGTTTTTGTACAGACAAACGGCTCACCATATGCATAACAGGCTACAGCACCCTGATGAATCCCGTCTTTGCGGTATAAAGGAACGCCATACATGACAACACTTCCTGCAATCTCATCTTTTGTAATACCCGCAGTTGCATACAGCTGTTCCATCTCAAGAGAGTTTGCAGGAAAAGACATACCATAAAGATGACACAAGCCATAGACAAACAGTTTTCCTCCATCGCTGTCACGGTCCAGAAAATGCGGATTACCGGAAATATGCGAAGCTGCCACAGCAAGTGGTTCGTGAAGCATCTGATCATGTACCAACTGCAGACCATACAGAACCGGTAACAGAATGGATTCCTCATCGTTGCGATATGCAAGCAGAATCCTGTAACCGCCATTTCTGTTTTCGATCATCTCCCTCAGCCATTTCATCAGTACGCCATCTACACCAAGTTCTTTCCCACAGGAAAGGATACGGGTATGAAACTGTGCCTGCTGTCCCTGCTGCATCTGTCTTTTTTCTTCTTTTGTCACAACCGGTTCTTCAAAATATGCTTCCAGCAGCTGTTTCATATCTACACATCCAAACTTTGTTTTCTGTAATGCTTCCACGAAACGGATGACACTAACAGATGTCCCTGGTGTAACAGAAATACCAAGGATACCGGAAAGATCACTGCATTCCTGTTTCTGTACCTGTATTCTGCCGGTAAACCTGCCATAGGTCTCATATTTTTTCCTGGCTTCTGTTAAAAACAGATGCAGGCTTTTCTTTTTCAGATAGTCTGCGCACTCCTTTTCAGTCACATAACCTCCTGTGGTGACCATCCCATATATAGTTGATTACCGTTACATGATCGGCGTTCAATGGTCGTAACAGCTCACAGATCTTCAGCTTTCTGACAGTTTCAAAACAGCCCCAGAGTATCTGTGAATTCATGATATAGTCAAAGTCAAGTTCCTCAACAAGCTGGAACATGGAAGCAATATTGGTATCATCTACCCCGGCAAATGCTTCATCCAGTGCCAGAATACGTGGATGCCATGGATCTGTTGCTTTCTGATACTGCGCATTGAGGGCTGCAAACAGCGGAATGTACATCGCCATGGCTTTTTCACCACCTGAGAATCTGTTGAATGCCGCATTGGTCAATTCATTGCGGTTACCGGTATTACGCCAGTATGACATACGGAACTCAAACCATCTGCGATAATCCAGAACATCGCGGACAAGTTCCATGTAATTGATGGCTTCATTTCTTTCCATCATTTTCTGCTTTTCCTTTGCGATGCGATTGCGGAAATATCTGGCTGCCTTCGTCTCATCTTCACTGCTGATCAGTTCACGATCCATATTCAGAATCTTTTCCAGCTGTGAAATACTCAGCTCATCGGATTCATCTTTTTCAATTGGTGTCCAAGAAAGGGAGAAGTGGAGATCCATCGATGTCTTCATCTTTTTCATTAATGCAGACATATCTTTCACCCACTTGCGGGAATCATCAATTCTTGCAGTCAGTTTCTGCGCAACTGTCTGAGAAAGAATGTTTTCAAACAGTTCACGATCCTTTTCTTCAATCAGTGCCTTTGTTTCTTCTACTGCCTGACTGACAATCCGTGCAAAATCATTGATGGAAAGTTTCTTCCCATGCCACCAGGCAACAACCGTCTGCCTGGATCTTTCTGCACTTCTGATTTCAACTGTTTCCACAGGCTGTGTAAATACCGTTTCAAAGGATGGAGAATACTGGACAATATCACTGTTGTTTCTTGTATATACATCAAACAGTTTCTGTACCATTTCTGCTGGTGTTCTGTCCTTAAACTGCGATGCATCCAGCTGGGAGATTTTCATGGATGCCTGTTTTACGGAAGTGATATCTTCTTCAAACACAAGCCGCAGCCCCACTTCTTCCATCATATACTGCCTGCATAAAACACGATCATGATCATGGATCTGCATCTGTTTTCTCAGATGTGAAATTCTGTCATCACTGCCTTCCAGGTCATGTTCGAGAATGGAAACCCGTGTCTGTACATGATGCAGCAGGTTTTCCTTTTCCTTCTGGTCATGTCTGAATGACTGCAGTTTTTCCGCCTTTTCCACCATTTCATCTGATGTCAGATAAGACTGAATTGTCGCAATGGTTTCCTGCAGAGAAGAAAGTTCTGCTTCAAGACTCTGTTTTTCACGGATCATGAAATCGCAGTCATTTTCAGCCTGCTCTTTCATCTCTGCATTCTGTACAATCATGGACTGGTATTTTTCCATTTCCCGTCTGAATCCTGAAAGGGATGTAAACATACGCTGATACAGCTTCAGGTCAGAAAGCACATCTTCATACGCTCCAACAGTTCTTTCATATGGGAAACGGGAACATGCCTTATTTGCACTCTGCAGACACTGATCTGCTTCCGCTTTTTTTGCAAGTGAGGCTGTTTCCAGCTGTTTCTGCCGCTCATACAGTCCATTTAAGATCAGCGTATCTTCAAAGATCGTATCACAAAGCTGTCCCAGTTCCTTTACAGATGGACGCTTTTCCCATTCTTCCTTCATTCCCTTGCAGATGGCTGCAATTTCATCCAGTTCAGCGGTTACTGCTCTGATTTCCCCAGCAAGTTCATCGATCTGCTTCTGTTTTTCAAGTAATGCAAGCTGATGTGCACGCATTCTTGCAGTAGCTCCAATATACAGGGATGCATTCTGATCGCTGCGTCCCTGAAGAAGCCCGTGGGTAAAAGCACCATCATCTGTCACAATGAACTCATGATCAAAGCAGGAAAGAATCCGGGCAACTTCTGTTGCCATTGCTTCATTCAGACCATCTTCAACCATCAGTCCTGTAAACGTCAGCTCATGATGATCATTTCCTGTCCGTATCGTAACATCCAGAAGATCAGGACATTTTTCTTCCATGGTTCTGCGATCCTGTTCTGTTACAACAAGTGCATCCAGCAGTCCGGCTTTCAGTAAAGAAGCTTCAATCACTGCCTGCCGGTGCTCATCCACATCATCTGCAAACTTTACTGTACGATAAAACGGAATTGCCTGAATCCCAAGTTCCATCAGTCTTTGACGGGAAGCAGCCGTCAGATCATCCCTGACAGGTTCTACTTCTCTGACTTCCTCAAGCTGATGATATTCATCCACAAGTACATCCATCTTCTGGTTCAGACCATGCAGCTGTGTTTCATTCTGCATCTGCTGATAGCTGTATGTATGCAGTACACGCTGATAATCTGATGAAAGAACAGCATCAAATGGAATACTGTCTGCACTTCTTTCATAGCTCATCACGATTTCTTTTCCATCTTCAATCGTCTTCTGTTCAACACTCCAGTATGTGTTATCACGTAAGGAATACAGATCCTCAATCAGCTGATCTTTCATCTGATCACGTCTTTCTTCCTTTTCTTCCACAACCGCAGTCTTTGCGGACACAATCTGGAAATGGTCATGTTCTTCCTGTTGTGCCTTGAGCCACTCTTCATTTTTCCTGTGGCTCACCTGAAGAAGATGACATGTATCACTGATCTGCTTTTCCATATCTGCAATTTCCAGAAGAATCGATGTATCCTCGTATGAATCAGAAACAGCCTTTACATGAACATCCATCTGCAATGTTTTATTCAGGTCATTCAGTTCTCTGATTTTCTCATCTGCCTTACCTTCCTGATATTCCTTTGCAGAAATGTACTGTTCCTCATTTCTTTCACAGATCAGAATCTGTTCTTTCTTTTCGCGAATCTGCCCGTTTTTATCAGACAGCCTGCCGTTTACAGTCTGTACCTGCTTTTCCGCATTGACCAGTCTTTGATCCATGTTTTCCAATTCCGGATCCAGGTATTCCTCAATCTGTCTTGCGATTGCATTCAGTTCTGCTTCCAGACGTGCGATCTCATTTCTTTTCTCAAGTACTTCCTGTTTTTTCTGATCGGTTTCTGCGATCATAGAGTTCAGATCCTTTTCCACCGCATCAGCAGCTTCTTCACTTTCCTTACATGCCTGCCACTTTCTGATCAGCATAAACTGATTATAGCGGTCATATTCACCTGCAATGACCTGGGCATTATTATAAGAACGGATCAGTCCTTCGAGTTTTTCCTGTATGGCATCCATTCTCTCCATGGCTTCTACCATCGGGCGCAGATCTTCATCAGACAATACCTGCAAAGAGTCATTGAGAATCTGATAAATCCTTGTCGGTCTGAATGCATTGGACAATTTGGATCCACGGATTTTGATCAGAAGACTCAGAAACTGTTCATACTGTTCCATTCTTTCAAATCCGAAGATATACTGATTGACAAGTGCCTTGTATTTGCCCTGTTCATCAGTAAAAGGATTCTGTTCTCCAAGCAGTTTTTTCAGTTCTGTTTTTTCAAGTGGAATCCGGATATCTCCACTGCGCTGATACAGCTGCAGATCAATACCGATTCTGTGTTGATCAACAATGACAAATCCCCAGAAACCCATTGGTCTGCCTTTATGTGCCTTCTGTCCGATTCCGATTGTGCGATATTCATCACAACCTTCCTTTTTGAACTCCAGATACAGATAACCTGTCGATTCCTCTTTCTGACCATCCATCAGGAAATAGTATTCCATCTTTCGATCTGCAGATCCAAACGGATCCAGCCTCCCAGGTGTGCGGTCACCATCCAGAATAAAAGGGATAAAGCTTTGGGTTGTGATGGATTTACCGGAACCATTCTGACCCCTTAACAGCATTTTTCCATCTTCCAGCTCAAAACATTCATCATCATAAAGCCAGAAATTCACAAACCCCATCCGGTTCATCTTCCATCTTTCACTCATCTGTTCTATCCTCCAGATCCTTTGGATATCTGCCTGTCACCATAACACAGGCAGGTGTGATGATAACCTGATCATTATCTTCGATGATCATCATCCATGATTTCATGTACTGTCTGATACATGCGATATACTTTTCATGACTCATCGTTCTGAATTCCTTACCCCACAGTTTTTCGTAGCGTTCCCGAATATCCAGAAGAATCGAATCAAATCTTTCACTTCTGACTGTAATACAGTCATTCGCATCAATTTTCATTTTTCTTGCATCAAGAGCGCTTTCGCTGATCCTTTCTGATACAAGTGTAACAATGTCGCTGATCATACTGCGATGTGGATGCATGTCCCCTGCCCCATCCTGCGTATATACAAGTGATGCTCCATTGCGGGAAAGATACAGATCTGCTTCCATGTTTTTCTGTAGTGCGAAACGGATTGCCTTTCTCTGATTCTTGACATAAAGGCCATCCGGATCATTCTGATCTTCCCACAGAAGAATCGGAGAAAGACATAATGTTCGATAAACACGGTTTGTTCTTCTGTTACCCCTGTCATCTTCCAGCTCTTCCATCATCTTTCCTTCAAAATCCTGCCATTTTTCAAACTTTGTAACATCGATCGGATACTGCACTGCAAAGTATCTTGAGCACCCGGTATTTTCATACAGAACTTCCGTATCCTGCTGTCGGGCAAATGTTTCAGTATCACCTTCATAAATACGGATCATGTGCATCTGCTGGGCATACTGCATGACTCTGACAAGCGATCTTCTTTGTGAAAATACAGTCCAGTCCACATCCATAACGTTGACCAGTACCGTTTCCACAAAGCGGATCAGTTCAGAAAGCAGAAACTGATTACCTTCTTCCCGATCCTCAAGAAACATCAGTACGGCACATAGAATGCAGTAATCTCTACGATCTGTAAATGCACCAATCCCCATAAAAGGCAAGGCGTGGGATGGTGTCTTTTCCAGACGGATCAGGTTTTCATTATGAATCAGACGCCATCCGAGATGATTCTGAATGAATTTCTGGTATGTATTGATTTCGTATTTCACCTGATAATACAGCTGTCGGTCAAGATCACGCAGAATCCACTGTTTTTCCATTAATGTCAGTAAACTGTTCATGATGCAAATGTCAGTACATAACATGGCATTGTCAGATCTCCGTCTTCACAATGCAGCACACATGTACCTTCCTCCTTTCCAAGATGATAGGCATTTCCAAATTCTGTCATACCGGATCTGCTTTCCACCATATTGGCATTTGCGATCCACCGCAGCAGAACTTCTCTGGCAAACGATGGAATCACTTCATGGATTTCGCTGATCTTCAGCTGATGATCTTTGACAAAACGCATCAGATAGGATGTCTGCTGCTCAACCTGATTCAGATATGCCTGTCTTTGCATCTGTTTTTCAAAAGAGCGATCCGCATAACCTGCTTTCGAGCGCTTTTCCCGATAGGTTCGAGAAGAAGAAGTCAGTTCAATTTCATCATGTTCCTTTTCGAACATGCTTGTTCTGAAGGAATCCGACTCATCCATCTGCAGCAGACGAAAGTGCTGCATCGTGGAGGCACCGAACACATGAGCAGACAGACAATGCGCATCATCCAGCGTTTCACATTTCGCAAACATTTTCATATAATGCCTGTAATCATCCTTGCGGCTGATTCCATAGGATGACATATTGGCAATCATGCTTGCATTTTCAATAATGCTGCGGATGATGTCATTTGTGATTTCAAGAATTGTTTCGTATTCAGGTTTTCTGCCGTTTTCCGCAACAAACCAGCTGACAAGAGAATCATAGCCTGCACGAATTCCCTGATTCAGCATCTCTCTTGTTACCTGCTTTTCATTCAGATGCGGTATCGCAAGTTCACTGTCAATGATTCTGTCCAACAGCCAGCTTTCAAAATCACTACCATACTGTTTCAGCATCCGCTGAATCTTTCTTGCGTGCAGCTGCATCTGGGAAATGAACTCTCGCAGATAAACCATGAACTGATCTTTATGAAGAAGGAAATCAACAGATTTCATGAGTGTAACCGTATCAGCGGAATAGAATTCTCTCAGATAATTCTTATAGTTCTGATTCAGCCTGCCAAAATCGTCCTGCAACTCATGCCACCACTGATTCACATCACCATAAGGAGCTTGCTTTAATGCAGAAATCTGAGAAAGTGAATTTTCAATACGCACAAAGTAATTGGAAGAAAGATTACCGGATTCCAGGTACAGATTTTCCAGACGCAATGTCATGCGTTCAACCTCAATTGCCCGATCCGTCATGAAGTACCGGAATTTCCTGTTTTTGTATTCCGCAATTGTACGTACTGCACCCGGATCCTGCACTGCATTCAGATTCCCCCATGTAACAAGCTGATCCAGATCCAGTTTCAGCTGTTCATCCGTGATATCAACATATTCTTCATCCTGATGAAGAAGCTCCAATATTTCTTCCCGATACAGTCTGTATCGCATACGTTCATGTGAAAGGAACATATTTCTCATAATAGCACGATACGTACGTGCACTCGGGGCTGAAAGATATGACGTTTCCTGTATGGCATCGTATTTTCCGCTCATTGCCTACCTCTTTCCTTCTTTTTAAAGCTGACATGATAACCATTCCTGTACATGAGTGTGTATTGCCTGGGAAATACTTCCTATGTACAGTGGATCAGCATCAGTTAAGACTACAGTAGTATACAGGGAAAACCGTATTTTTATTGTACAAAATCATGTACATTTACATTTTTTCAGCATAATGAACAGTTTTCTGCATCTTTCACACAATTTATAGAGGATATGAACCATACATTGCATATAATTGTTACATTACGAAAGGAAAAAATTATGAAAATCTATACACTTGAACAGATCAGAAAGATCGAAAAGGATATCCCACTCATGGTGGAACAGCTGGAAAAAGGATATGAAAAGTATTCTCTTGGCGAAACAGTCGTACCGCCAGTCGGCTATCTGCATTTTGATGAACCTGTAGGAAACACATATATCAAATATGGTTATGTCAAAGGCGATGACAGCTTTGTCATTAAAGTATTCAACGGGTTCCCTGAAAATGCGGAATCAGGATTACCTACCAGTGATGGTCTG
>JAEDEK010000210.1 GCA_016293365.1 Bulleidia sp.
GCACCTGCTTTGCAAGCAGGGGGTCAGGAGTTCGATCCTCCTTAGCTCCACTGATCAGACGATGAAAATCGTCTTTTTTTATACCGTGGAGGTTTCTATGATTGTAATCAGAAATGCACTGGTCGAAGATTATGAACAGATCGAAGCCATCATGCAGCAGGTTCAGCAGATGCATGTATCCTGGAGATCGGACATATATTGTCCATGTTCCCCTGTATTATCACTGAAATTCTTTCAACAGCTTCTGAAAGAACACTCTCTTTTCGTTGCGGAATATGATGGTGTCACAGCAGGTGTCATGATTCTGGAACAAAGACATATCGAAAATCCCACCCATGTTACAATGGATATCCTGTTTGTTGACACAATGGCGGTTGATGAAAAATACCGTCACAAAGGAATCGGGCACGCCTTCTTTGACTATGTAAAAACCATAAAACAACAGAAAGACTTTGATTCCATTGAACTGCAGGTAAATGCCAGAAACGAAGATGCCATGAAAATGTATGCTGATTATGGATTTACACCAAAATCCATCAATATGGAGTTAACGGATTATGACTGAAAAGCAGATGCGAAGAAACCAGCTGATTCATCTCATTGTTTCTCTTGGGTATCCCGAAGCGTTTGGAGCAGTGCTTGCAGATGAGTTGAAAACAGAGAAACAGATGACAAGAATGATCGGTTATCTGCTTCACGCAGATCATCTGCGTATGGAAGATATCGTTGATGAAATGCTGGCAATCAAGGCCGACTTTGCATCCTACCGGCAGAAAAATATCACCGAACACAACAACAGTGCCTATAATGATCTGCTCAATCGAGGACTTGAGGTTTCCGATTCAGAAACACAAAAATCATAACGTTTATGTTATTTTTTGGGACATAAAAGAAAAAACATTCAGATGCATATTCTATCTGATCGCAATTATTGTCCTGGCTTCTGGCCTGACCTTAAACACAAAGGCAGGCCTTGGCGTCAGCCCGATTATCTCAACTGCATATATATTTTCTGATATCATTGGTTTCAGCAAGAATCTGTTTGATTCCTTCTGTGTCATCATCAAACTTGTCATCGGATTATTCACATCCCGCCTGTTTTATGGAATCGGACCTGGCACTGTGATTGCAGTACTGGCAACAGGACGGGTCATACACATCATCAATCAGTTCACAAAATACAGACTGGATACTCTGGCAGGCCTATGACAGAGTATTTTTTCATATCAGATAAAAAGGATGAGACACACATCTCATCCCTGAACTTCTGATGGCATTTTTCGATACACCATGAAAAAGAAGAAAAACTGCAGAATCATGGTAATGATCCAGGATAACGGATAACACAGATACAGCGCAGGCATTGTCCTGAAGTAGGTAAAGACCGTATAAACATAGACAACTCTGACACATACAATGCCGACAAACATGATTAATGTCGGTAACGTACCATATCCCATACCACGTAATCCATCTGCCGGTATGTCAAGAATTCCATTGAGGAACAGCCAGAATGTCACATAGGCAAGTCTAAGCTTACCAGCTTCTACTACAAGCGGATCATTGGTATATAACGACAGGAAAAAGCTTCCGTTTCCATAGATGATTGCCCCTTCCAAAAAGGAAACAAGTGCGATCAGCACTGTTGTAACTGTAATGATCTGCCCGATTCTCTTTTTGTTTTTTGCTCCATAATTCTGTGATATGAATGTCACAGCAGCATTGCCGATGGCACCCATCCCGATATACACAAAGCTTTCCAGATTCAATGCTGCACTGTCACCCGCCACAACAATCGAGCCAAATGAATTGATTGCCGATTGAATTGCCATGTTTGATATACCCCACATGGAAGACTGCAGACCGGTTGGAATACCGACTTTCAGGACTTCCCTGATCTGCTGAACATTCATCCGGATATCTCTGACAACAAGTTTTGTTTCATCTTCTTCCTTCATCAGTGCTCTTGTCACAAGATAAGCGGAAAGCATTTCTGAAATAACTGTTGAAACCGCAACACCAGCCACCGACCATTTCAACACGACAACCGTCAGAAGATTCAAAAGCACATTGACCACACCCGAGATCATCAGATACCGTGCAGGTCGTGCTGTATCACCTTTGGAACGCAGAATCGCCGCACCGAAGTTGTATACAAGTAACGGCAAAGCTCCCACAAAATAGATCCGCATATACAATGCGGAAAGTGAGATGA
>JAEDEK010000211.1 GCA_016293365.1 Bulleidia sp.
ATAAGACTGGGTAGGCCCATCATCAAAGATTATGATATTGAACATCCGATCAGATTCAAATGGCAGATCACATTTTCCATCCATCTGTTCCATGATGATATGTTCCAGATTGACCTTTTCCGATGGAAGTTCATCCACAAATGAATTACCAAGTACACCTGGATTGTTGTGATCCAGCCTTGTGGAATAACCTTCCGGCATGGAATCACCTTCATGGTCATAGGTAAACACCCTTGTAATCTGATCCACAGGAACAATGATATCTGATGTAGCATGTGTTATTACAAATGGACTGCTGTAACAGTCCGCAATACCGACTGGTGAAAATGCTTCCCACATTGCAGTATCATTTACATCCGGAAAGTGATCCAGAATCGGCAGGAAGGAATCCCTGACAAGCTTCAGGAAGAACGGCGCATCTTTCCTCTTTGCCATCTGGAAATACTGGTAAAAATTGAAGTACACATTTGTGATCGGTGACGTTGCAACGGTGGCACATATGCCCATCTGCAATCCACTTAACATCAAAGCAGTATATCCACCAGCACTTCCTCCAACCACCGCAATACGCTGTGGATCAATTTCTTCCATATGTCTGAGTGTATACAGTGCCGCATTATTGAAGACAAGATCGTCATCTGTCAGCTGACCATTATGAGATGGAAGTACACCTTGTGGGGATGCAACAGCCCAGCCCTTTTCAATGTATCTTCTGAATTCCATGGAAGTGGAAGAAATTTCATAATGTGGTACATATACAACCGGCATCGGCATTGTTACTTCTGCGGAATAAGATAGATGCAACGGTCTGCTTTCTACGTTTCCATCTTTGTTGATGTACTGCACATCCATCGTATATTCTTCAATGTTTTCCAGCGGGGGCAGGTTCCGATCCGCCTCTGTCTGCATGGCGAACACATTCGCATAATCCTTCCAATGATCGCCAAGCTCAGACTTCAGTGTATAAAACAGGAAAGTCAGGCCTGCACCAATCAGCAGAACAACAACAAGCATGACTGTTAAAACGATTTTCATCACTTTTTTCATCAGTTTTACCTTCTTACTGCATGGAAATCTGCTGATCCTGATACAGACTGTTCGTCATGATTTCTGGTATTTCACCAGTAAATGCCATTGCGGCAGTTTCATCTCCCATCAGCTGCCAGCGGAACCATGTAATAACGTAACCTCCAGCACTGTACATCATATGATCATGATCCATTCCAACTCTTCTGGCCATGACTTTGGGTGAAGTGATCTTTTCGTACATATTGCACATCTCTTTCAAAGGAATGACGATTTCCGTTTCAAACTCACCTTCTGTTCCAGCAAACATCAGAATCGGACAGTTCACTTTGGAAATGTCATATGGATAGTCCGTCATCGTCAAAGCCGTTGCTTCACTGACAGGTGACAGAACAGCAGCCGCTTTGAAACATGAGCTTTCTGCAAATCCGGTTAAAGCATTGAATACCGCTGCTCCACCTTGCGAAAAGCCAGTTATTCCGATGTGATCCACATCGATTTTCTGATAGAAAACACTGTCCGGATTCTTATTTTCTGCAAGCATATAATGCAGTGTTGTTATCGTTGATTCACCATTTCCAGTTCCTTTATCCTGATTACCCACAACGATAAATCCCCAGGAAGCATACAGTTCAAACTGAGGTTCATACTTAGTTGCTTTCCCGCCAGTACCATTGACAACAAGGATCATCGGATAAATCCTGTTTTCTTTTTCCAGCTCTTCTGGATAATAAATCGTATATTTTCCAATAGGATCTTCAGCTTTTACGGTTGTCTTTTTCGTCTGATATTCCCCTCCTGAAAGATACTGTTTTTCAAGATCGCCACCAGTTTCGATTTCAGTCTGATATCCTTTGTGGATATCAGCTTTGTTATCCGCATACAGATAGACTCCTGTAAGCATGATTCCTGCTACAATCGGAATAGAGATCACAATGAGCACAATCTTCTTCCACAGTTTCATAAGACTCTGTTATTTCACTGGCATGTACTTATCCAGGTATTCTTCCACCGCTTCCATCCACTTTCCAGCAATGGCGCTGTCATTCTGTAAGCCGTGTCCTGAATGAGGAAGTTCAAAGTACTCAAAATCAACACCGTTTTCTTCCAAGGCTGTTTTTAATCGTAAAGATGCCAGATATGGCTGTACTTTGTCATAGGTACCATAGGCTACAACAGTCG
>JAEDEK010000212.1 GCA_016293365.1 Bulleidia sp.
CTCAGGTTACAAAGACAGAATCATACCTGATGTCGATTGACATGTGGTCTTTTCTGTTTACTGCGATACAGTTCCTGATCCGCAAGATTTACAACACCGGCAATGTTTTCACCCGATGAATTGACATAGGCATATCCAAGAGATATTCCTGTCATTCTAGGATCCTCTTTTACCATCTGTTCAACAACTGTGAAAAAGTCATCATTCAGCTGTTTGATATCCTTTGTATGACGTGTAAGAAGCACCGCATATTCATCTCCGCCGATTCGGAAACACTGCCCATATCTGCCATAGATCCTGCGCATGATTTCTGCAGTACGGATCAGGCAAAGATCACCGACGGAATGTCCATATGTATCATTAACAACCTTGAAATCATTGAGATCTGTCAGAAGAATGACACTGCCCGGTTTTACATCCATCAAAGCTGTTTCATAACACCTTCGATTCAGCAGTTCCGTTACACCATCAATCTGAAGCGTCATCCGATAGAATTCGATGTAGAACAGCATGTTCGCAAGTGCAATACTGAGATAGTTGGCACGTGGATATCCGGTGATGAAAAGACTTCCGGCTCCGACCACAAGCAACAGCAGAGTAAGAACCAGTACACCATTGAACTTTGCCTGATACCGGATCCCCGCTTTTATTATACAGACAATGCCATAACTCAAAGATGCAAGAAATACAATGACAGTTATCTCAAACAGAGTTCCACGATGGTAGAATCCACCTGCATCAATCAGGAAATTCCATCCTTTCGTAACCGCAAAACACTGATACAGACTCTGCGCGGCACATAATACAAGAGCAGATTTTCTGCCGATGGCATCACATAGGAAAAAGCTACAGCCACCCCGATTACCGGTGCCATACACAGCTCAATCAGTCGAACGCACATATGCAGCAGTCTGATTGCAGCAACACCATCTATTTTTTGTCCACACCATTCACATACTGTGCAGAGTATGATGATGCTTCCACAAATAACAGCATGTTTCCGATCCTGTTTTGAGATCATCCTGTTGGTACGTATATCTGCTATGGTTGCACAGAGGATCAGCACTGCAGTCAGGCTGATTGCAGTATACATTTTCATTTTTTTCTCCCAGCCATTTTATTGTGATACAGATTTTCATCCGCTTCATCAATCAGAGAACGGATATGATGGTCATCACGATGACGGGAAAGCCCGAAACTGACATCCGGCATACGTTCATCATGTTCCATGGCATCTTTGACAAGCTGACGGAAATGCGATTCCGCCTGAACCTGCTGTTGAAGGTCCATTTCCACGACTGCAGCAAATTCATCTCCCCCAATGCGATAACATTGACCATAGCTGCCGAATGCATCCAGGATGATTGCTGACACCGTTTGTAAGCAGATATCTCCCACTGTATGTCCATATGTATCATTGACCTGTTTAAAAAGATCCACATCAAACAGATAAAGCATGAAATCACCATCATGTTCCGCAAGATCCACATAATAACATTTCCGGTTCAAAAGTCCGGTAACAGTGTCAACCTGAAGCATGGTCTTGTCATTCCGGATGCATAACAGCATATTGACAACCGCCATGCACAGATAGAATATACGGATCCTGGAATACAGAAACTGAATGATCACACCGGTTACAAGTATTGTAAGAATCCAGAACAGAACCTGATCCACATCGGTCTGATATGCTTTTCCTTTACGGATCACCGTCATGAATGCAAATACCACTACAGCTGTGAAATATGCCAGATATACAGGATACAGCGGTCCACGATGATACAGATTGATTTCATCCACATAGAAAACAAGCCCGGGAAACAGACACACCAGCTCAAACAGAATATGGATAAAAGCTGATCTAATGGCAACTTCGCCATTGACAGGACTTCCATATGCAAATGCCAAAGCAATACAGATGACCGGTGCACAGCAGAACTCCACCAATCTTCCAGCAATATGGACAGGAATCCATGTAAGACCACTTCCATTCAGAAGTGCATCAACATACTCACCTGAGGTACTCAATCCGATCATTACACATGCCAGAATCGCCCATCGGGCAGTATCTCTGCTTAACAGACGATTGTTGTGGATATCAACAGCCGTGATTAGAACAATCAGCAACGTAATCATGATTACAGCAGTGTACAGATCAAAAAACATATTTCACCATACTTTCACACCTGACATCA
>JAEDEK010000213.1 GCA_016293365.1 Bulleidia sp.
GACACTGATAATATATAAGAGCATTGTTACGGAAAACACGGAAACTGAAAGAAAATGTCTGCCTGTCTTTCATCAGCTGTTCCACAGAGGCAACATCAGCGATCGGATCAAAAAGCTTTCTGTCTTCCTTCCATACTTCATTTGCTGTATAGACACGGACATTTTCATCATATCTGCCTTCGGAAAAACTGGATCCATACCGCTTTGTCATATAATCGCCCATCCGATAGCTTCTGATATACCCTGTTTCACCATTGATGATATAAATGTTTTCATACGGTTCTGCAAGCGCCCGGATGATACTATTCTGGATTTCAACTTCCTTTTCAGCCGTAATCCAGCGTTGTGTGCAGATCACAGATCTGGTGTGACCTGTTTCATCTTTAACCACCGGAATAAATGTACATTGCGTCCATCCTCCACTTATGGCTTCATAATCCATTGACAGGATCTGATGATCGAAAAGACGTTTATCCAGTGTATCAATATCGGTAAATTCATACATTGCCTTCTGGAAGGACGGTCTGACCAGTTCTTCTGTCATTCCTTTCAGTGCTGCCCGTGCATCCCCTTTTTCACCAAGCAGATGATGCATGCGGCCGTGAGACACGATCTCCTGGAATGTATGGTTGTCCAGATCAATATAGTACAGGCTATAGTATACATTGCTCAATGCACCGGTTATGGAAGTATACTGTTTTTCCTGTGCCAGCAGATCCATCAGGCTGGCATTGGACTGTTTCAGCTGTCTTGTTTCTGTCAGCTGACGGATCTTTTCTTCATTGACGGTCTGTGTCGCAAATATGACAGAAATCAGATTACCTTCCTCATCTCTTTTTTCTTCAATAAACGAGCATTGATTCCAGACAGGTACTTTGTCTTTCTGCTGATCATAGAACAGTGTACTTTGATACTGCTTTGTCACAATACGCCGATTGCCCATACGCTCAGCCAGTGTCTTTAGATCCGTAAACTGCCTGATTTCATTCTGAAACTCAGGATAGACCATGTATTTCCAGAAATGTTCCAGCTTTTCACGCGCATCACCACAGTTGCCGATATGAGAATGCACGGAAGAAACAGATGAAAGTTCAGAAAACTGAAATGTCCTTAAATCGATGGTATACATGGAGGAATAGATTGCTGAAACAGACTGACCTGCACTTGTTCTGTCAGTTTCTTCTGCCCTTACAGCAGCATGAAAGCGATGTCTTTCCCGATAGACCAAAGTAGCAGCCATCCTGCCAAACAGATCATCATCCAGGTGTTTCTTCGGCTGGACAACACAGAAAAACGCACTGACTTTTCCTTCTTTACCAACTGGTATCACAAGACATG
Organism: Bulleidia sp.; assembly: GCA_016293365.1. GTDB lineage: Bacteria > Bacillota_I > Bacilli_A > Erysipelotrichales > Erysipelotrichaceae > Bulleidia. The sequence continues at coordinate 1,339 of JAEDEK010000213.1, forward strand.
ATTTCCAGGAAGCAGATGGCATTGTGCTGCTTTCTTCTGAAAGTGTCAGAAAAGAATCTGTCTTACATTGATTGAGCCAGTTTTCCAGTACTTCCCCATCAATATATGGCATACAGATATCCGGACTGCCATTTACCAGAACAGCTTTTTTTCTGTCATCATCCACTTCATACAGGCAGACATGCTTTGCCTGATACCAGGCAAGTGCCTGTTCCATGATCTGCTGTGTCATGTCTGTTTCTGATTGTGCAACAAGACAATCCATCAGCTGCTGCAGTGCTTCTTTCTGTGATGCTTCCTTCATACTTCCCTCATATTGTCAATCCGATGAATCCTCATCAGCTGTTGTATCTTTTTATCGGGAAACGTCGGGATTCCGGTAATACGGCAACGCAGGGATGGTATTCATCGTTCATTACTCTATATATATTAGCAGAATTACTCTCGTATTCAATCAGTTAACATTGACAAACAGCAGAAGATAAGAAAAACCTGCCGTTTTTACAGCAGGTGTGCAGTTCGTATCCTTTATCTGCGGACAGCAGGTGTTTCCAGTGTCACAGCATATACATGATGCATCTGTAATGGCCAGCTTTCCAGCAGTGTACCATCATAATAGACAACAACGATGTCTCCCATGACCATGGCACCATAGCTGTCACTGTACTCCACTTCCTTTTGAAACGACATACTGTGTACCATTTTCATCTTCCATGACAAACGATGATTCATTTTTTTCAATGACTTTTCCTTTGATGGAAGGTTCTTCCTGAATGATCTCATTCATTGAAATTACCTGGCGAGGAAACCTGCTGATTTATCAGCGGGAGGAATCGC
>JAEDEK010000214.1 GCA_016293365.1 Bulleidia sp.
TATGCACAGAAGAAAAAGACAAGAGCCGCTACAGCCATCAAGCTTGGCTTACAGCCGCTTGCTGACTGGATGATGAGCTGCCCGGAAGAGGGAAGCTGCGAAGAAGAAGCAATGAAGTATATCACGGAAGAAGTCAAGAACATCCGTGATGCCCTCCAGGGTGCAATGGATATCATTGCGGAAGCTGTATCTGATAATCCAAAGCAGAGATGGGCTTTCAAGGATGTCATTCTGAAGTCAGGTGTTCTGAAGACAGCCCTGAAAAAGGATGCCAAGGATGATGACAAGGTCTATGAAATGTACTATGACAGAAGTGAGAAGATTTCCACTTTACAGGATCATAGAATCATGGCCATTGACCGTGCTGAAAAGGCAAAGGTCATTGCTGTGACATTTGTATATGATGAAGAGCATCTGGAAGCAGAAGCTTTGAAGAACCTGACACATGGAAAGACAACCATTGCGGATAACTATCTGCAGATGGCAAGCAAGGATGGTTGTGAAAGACTGCTGTTCCCTTCCATTGAAAGAGAAATCAGATCTGAACTTTCTGCACGTGCACAGGGCAGATCCATTGAAGTGTTCTCCATGAATCTGGAAAAACTTCTTCTGCAGGCACCGTTAAAGGGCAGAGTTGTCCTTGGTTTTGACCCTGGTTTTGCCAATGGATGCAAGCTTGCTGTTATTGATGAAACAGGAAAGATGCTGACGGTATCCAAGATCTTCCCATTCCGTGGTAAGGCGACCCCGGAAGGCATGGATCGTGCAAAGAAGGAAGTGCTGCGTCTGATCCGTAAATATGGCGTACAGATTATTGCGATCGGTAATGGTACGGCTTCCCGCGAATCTGAAAAGCTGTGTGCTGAACTCATTCAGGAAAACAGCCTGGACGTACAGTATGCCATCGTATCTGAGGCAGGTGCTTCCGTATGGTCTGCACAGGAAGATGCAAGAGAAGAATTCCCGGATCTTGCAGTTGAAGAAAGAAGTGCAGTATCCATTGGCAGAAGACTGCTCGATCCTCTTGCAGAGCTGATCAAGATTGATCCGAAGTCCATTGGTGTCGGTCAGTACCAGCATGACCTGCCACAGAAACAGCTGTCTGAACGCCTGGATGAAGTTGTCATGAAGGCGGTCAATAGAACTGGTGCAGATCTGAATACGGCTTCCGTTGATCTGTTGACACATATTTCCGGTCTGAATAAAGGTATCGCAAAGGAAATAGTACGTTACAGAGATGAAAACGGCAGATTTACAGATCGTAAACAGCTGTTAAAAGTCAAGAAACTTGGGCCGAAGGCATATACACAGTGTGCAGGCTTCCTGCGTATCACAGAAGGGGATGAACCACTGGATCAGACTTCCATTCATCCGGAATCCTACGATGCCGCAAAAGCACTGATGAAGGCATGTGGTATTGAGCGTCTTGGACAGGAAGATATTTCCTTCCCGAAGGAAAAGGTGGAAGGACTTGGCATTGATTCCTATACGTTACAGGATATTGAAGATGCCATCCGTCAGCCGTTAAGAGACTATCGTGACCAGTATGATACAGCACTGCTGAAAAGTGATGTACTGGAACTGTCTGACCTGCATAAGGGAGACATGTTATCTGGTACTGTACGTAATGTTGTTGACTTTGGTGCATTCATTGATATCGGTTTACATGATGATGGACTGGCACATATCTCTCATATGTCCATGAAGAGAATCTCTCATCCAAGTGAAGTCGTATCTGTTGGTGATATTGTCAGCTGCTATGTATATGATGTGGATGAAGTCAAGGGTAAGGTTCAGCTTTCCATGATTCCATTAGCAGATCTGGAAAAGCGTGATGCTGCGTATCGTAACAGAAAATCTGCAAAAGGAAAGAAGAACAATAATAAGCCGAAGAAACCGGAAAAGAAGCAGGTTACCATGGATGATGCCATGGCAAATCTTCTTGCAAGATTCGGAAAATAAGACTGAAAGAGTATGGGATGATCCTGTACTCTTTTGTAATGGAGGTTTTTTACGATATGGAACGGTTGGAACAGTTTGAAAAGATGTATGCATACATCAGGCAGAATCATCAGGAAACAGTGGAGCAGCTGGAAAAACTGAGGGGTGAAAACAGGCAGAAAAC
>JAEDEK010000055.1 GCA_016293365.1 Bulleidia sp.
TCAGTACACCGGTAAACAACAGTGCCAATTCCTCCCACAGATCAATCAGTAGGATCCCTTGGCACAACCTTCATTGGATATATTGATTTATCATTTTCCCTTATTGACATAAAATCTCCTTCCTTCTGGATCATTGTCTACACAATAAGGGTCAATACAATACAGCGTTTCATAGATATCTCCTTATGTCTTTATTCTACATGAAGAAAAGACAAAAGACACGGGGTTAACCGTGCCTTTGGTAGAATCAGAGAATATTACTTTTCTTCCTGGAGCTTCAGCTTTGTGACAAGCTTGTTGTAACGAGTCTGTGCATCCTTTAATGTCTTAGCGAACATTTCATCAGCAACTTCCTGACCCTTGAGTCTTGGGAGGTTGAAGTAACGTGCTTCTGTCATCAGGTATGCATTGAACTTTGTCCAGTCTGGTTCCTTGGAGTCGATTGTCAGTGGCTTTTCCTTACGTGGGTCGAAACGATACAGAACTGTGTAACCACATGCAACTGCGTCCTTCTGACGTGTTGGAGCTGTGATCAGACCGCCCTTGATACCGTGTTCAGCACATGGGGAGTAAGCGATGACGATGGATGGACCATTGTAGGATTCAGCTTCCTTCAGAGCCTTGATTGTCTGCATCTGGTTAGCACCCATAGAAACGGATGCAACGTAAGCTGTGCCATATTCCATGAAGATCTGGCCGATATCCTTCTTGGCTGTTACCTTACCACCAGCAGCGAACTTGGCAATAGCGGAAGCCTGTGTGGACTTGGAAGCCTGACCACCAGTGTTGGAATATGTTTCTGTATCGAGAACGAGTACGTTGACATTCAGGTTGTTAGCCATGACATGGTCAAGTCCGCCGTAACCGATATCGTAAGCCCAGCCGTCACCACCGACGATCCATACGGACTTACCAACGAGGTCTCTTTCCATTTCGAGTAATGGCTTGACTGCTTCAACAGAAGATGCCTTCAGACCGGCAACCAGCTGATCCTTGACAGCTCTCTGAGCGTCTCTGTCATCACCTGCAGCGATATATGCTTCGAAAGATGCCTTCAGTTCTGGTTCTACAGCATCCATGTTTTCTTCCATGATTCTGTAGATACGTGCAGCCTTAGCTGTCTGAGCAACAGCCATACCAAAGCCGTATTCAGCGTTATCTTCGAACAGAGAGTTAGCCCATGCAATACCTTCGCCCTGATCATTTGTAGCAAATGGGTTGGATGGTGTAGCGGAGCAGTAGATCATGGAGCAGCCTGTAGCATTGGCTACGAGCATATCACGACCGAACAGCTGGGAAACAAGTCTGTAGTATGGAGCTTCACCACATCCTGGACAGCATCCAGATACTTCGAAGTAAGGTCTTTCCAGAGATACACCAGCAACAGTATTTGGATTACCATACTGTGGCTTTTCAGGTGTGTTCTTGTACAGATAGTCAGCAACAGGCTGCTGCTTCATCTGTGTAGCGATTGGCTTTGCTGTAAGAGCTCTTGGGTTTTCCTTTGTGCCATCGCCTACTGGACATACTGTCATACATACACCACAGCCTACGCAGTTTTCAGTAGCAAGCTGAATTCTGAACTTCAGACCTTCGGCCTTTGCCTTGCCATAGAGTGGAGATGGTTCCTTGTATGTCAGTTCGAAACCGTTTTCCTTAGCAATTTCAGAAGCCTTTGCACATTCTTCTTCTGTCATCAGGAATGGACGGATTGTAGCATGTGGACATGCGAATGCACACTGACCACACTGGATGCACTTTTCAGCATTCCATTCAGGAACATATGCTGCGATATTTCTCTTTTCGCGGAAAGAGATGTTTTCAGGCATGGAACCATCGATGACGATTTCGTTTGTGAAATCGGAAACCTTCATGTCATAGCCTTCCAGAGCATTGATTCTCTGAACGTTGTTGTCATAGTGAGCATCACCTGTCAGTTCAAACAGCTGTGCCTTTGTTGGCAGTTCAGCCCATTCAGGCTTGACTTCAACCTTAACCAGACCTTCAGAACCCTTGTTGATGGCAGCGATGTTGTTGTTGACAACGTCTTCACCCTTACGTGCATATGTGGAACGTGCGGATGCTTCCATTAATGCCAGGGACTTGGAGTATGGCATGATCTGTTCATTCAGTTTGAAGAATGCAGACTGCAGAATTGTATTTGTGTGGGAACCCATGTGAGTTTCACGAGCAATTGCATTGGCATTGATGATATAGAAGTTAGCCTTCTTGTCAGCTAAAGCCTTCAGCATTCTGTTAGGAAGTCTGTTTTCGATTTCTTCTGCTGGAATTACAGTATTCAGCAGGAATGTTCCGCCTTCCTTCAGGTCACGTACCATATCAAACTTGAAGGCATAGGATTCCTGAGAGCAGGAAATGAAGTCTGCCTTGTTGATATAGTATGGGGAATGAATCGGTGTAGGACCGAATCTCAGATGGGAACGTGTAACGCCACCAGCCTTCTTGGAGTCATATGCGAAATATGCCTGAGAGTACAGATCTGTGTTGTTACCGATGATCTTAACTGTGGACTTGTTGGCACCTACTGTACCATCGGAGCCTAAGCCATAGAACAGACAGGATGTGTAGTCTGCATCAACATGAATATCAATCGGAGAAATGGACAGATTTGTAACGTCATCTTCGATACCGATTGTGAATTCTTCCTTAGGTGCATCCTTCTTGAGTTCTTCAAATACAGCATTGATGTGGCTTGGGTTTGTATCCTTGGAGGACAGACCATAACGGCCACCGATGAATGTGATGTCCTTGTGATTTCTTAATGCATAGCATACATCAAGGAACAGTGGTTCTCTTGTACCGACTTCCTTTGCACGGTCAAGAACAGCAATCTTCTTGACTGTTGCAGGGAGTACAGCTTCCAGATACTTCTGGGAGAATGGACGATACAGATAAACCTTGATCAGACCAACCTTTTCACCTCTTGCAACAAGAGTATTGATTGTTTCTGTGATTGTATCTGTAACAGAACCCATAGCTACGATAACTCTTTCAGCATCAGGAGCACCAATATATGTAAATGGAGCGTAGTTACGTCCTGTATGTTCAGAGATCTTCTTCATGTACTTTTCAACGATTTCCGGAACAGCTTCGAAATGCTTGTTCTGTGCTTCTTCAGCCTGGAAGAAGATATCATCGTTCTGGTTGTCACCACGTACAACAGGGTTTGTATGAGGGTTCAGTGCATGTGCACGGAATGCTTCAAGCTTATCAGCTGGAATAAGGCTTCTAAGGAAGTCGTAGTCCATGACTTCAATCTTGTCATATTCGTGAGATGTACGGAAACCATCAAAGAAATGCATAACCGGAACGGAACCGTCGATTGCAACAAGGTGAGCAACACCTGCAAGATCCATACAGTCCTGAACGGAATGAGAGCACATCATGACAATACCAGTCTGACGGCATGCATAAACGTCACTGTGATCACCGAAGATTGACAGTGTGTGTGTAGCCAGGGAACGAGCAGCTACGTGGATAACACCAGGTAACAGTTCACCCTTCAGCTTGTAGATATTTGGGATCATTAATAACAGACCCTGGGAAGCTGTAAATGTTGTTGCTAAAGAACCGCCCTGTAATGCACCGTGAATTGCACCAGCAGCACCACCTTCAGCCTGCATTTCAACTACCTTAACCTTATCACCGAATACATTCTTACGTCCGGCTGTAGCCCAGTCGTCAACGTGTTCTGCCATCGGTGAGGATGGTGTAATCGGATAAATACCAGCTACTTCTGTAAACGCATAGGCAGCATGCGCTGTAGCGGTATTACCATCCATGGCTTCGAAAACCTTTTTGTTTTCAGTACTCATAATATCCTCCTAATTTGCCTTCATAATTATACCTCGAAATCAGAATGTTTGTTAATGTTTTTGCAAAGGGTTTCAAAAATACAGAACAAATCAGCAGTGTCAGACACATTTCGACCTGTTTGCACATACAATCATTCTACAATGCAGCCACTGATAAAGACTGTGGATTCATCATCTGCAGGTTTTTTTATAGATCGGCATGTACTTATACCATCTGGCATCATACTGCATCAATCTGATTAGCAGCGGATCATCGTAACAGTGCTGTACTTCAAGTCTGGAAAGCATCTGCTGTCCGTTTTTCCAAAATGGCCCTTACTGAACAGATCTCTTGTTTTTTCAGTTTTCGTCAATCACTTTTTTTAAAACAGAGTTTTCTGTGCACACTTTCATGATAATCAATGTGTTTCCGTATGTCTTTTGCCCTTTTTGTCACAAAAAACGATTCATATCGGCCCTGAAGGACCGAGTTCCCTCGCTATTTTCACAAAAAAGCACCTGAGTATTTCTCAGATGCTCTGTTGTGATCCGATTATAAAGTAATCGACTCACTGCAGGTACCGGATTTGGCATGTGAAGCGGTAACCTGCACGACTGTTCCTTCTTCTGCTTTGACAATCCAGCTCAACTTCTTTCTGGCAGGCGCGTTTGCCATCGTCGTCAGATTGCCGTAAATGGAACCTGTAATGGTTCTGGACCAGCCGGATAACATGCCTGCATCTTCCGTCTGCTTACCTGAGACAAGGTCAGCTCCAGTTATGGAAACCGTTACACCTTCTGCAACGTTGAGGGAAATGGCCTCCTCGCTCAGGTAAGTCGGAAGATACCCGAGATTACCGACAACTGCAGTAATCCTGTATATTCCATCTGACACTTTTTCTTTTGCGAGGGTATCAATTGTCAGATGAGGCATGGACTTTGCAAAGCGGATATTGAATTTTGTATCATGTTCCACTTCTGTTAACAGCATGTTTTCAGGCGGATTCTGAATGGTGTATTTTGTATTGAAACCACCAATTTCAACTTTACCGAAAACAGGATGTTCAATTGCTTTCCAGCTTTCAAAATACTGTGGAGCATTCTGTTTTACCCACTTCATAATACCGTTGAAACGGGCAAGTTCCTGCTGTGGTGTTTCTGTTTCCTGCCCCCAGGTACGCGGGAAACCGGCTTTGGAAGCAACATCCCAGAATTCCATCGTATAGGCAGGTACACCCTGCGACTGATAGAACCAGTCATCCAGTGCACCGGAATCCCAGTGTTCCTGATCACGCATGAAGGAATCAAAGATATTCATCGGCTGATAACCGAGTTCTTCCACTCCCATCTGTGCAATGGCCTTGAATGCGGCAATATCAGCGGATGGTGCAGTTCTGGACGGTTTTGTTCCCGGGGGATATAGCAGCAGTCCACCGGATGTATGACCGATGGCAGCACCGCCGATATTCGGATGTGTCAGTGCAAAATCAACAACCGCTTTTGTTTCCACATTGCTTAATGGATATTTACCAGCTCCTGGCTGACGGGAATCCGGGAACCATCCAAGTGGGAAGTTTCTGTTGAAGTCAAGTCCCCAGGATGCTTTCTTCTGCTTGAGATTCTCATCTCCATCAAATGGTTCCAGAATACCTTCTGGATAAATATCATAGAAATCCCCTGTAACATCGGATGGATCTCTTGGAATCATCAGATCAGTATCCTTTTCATCTTTTTTCCATGCTCCATATGGAGTTGGAATACGCATCATGCGGATCACACCATCTCCATCCAGATCTTCCGGTTTGATACCGCCTTCTTTCGGCAGATAGTCGCGGTTGGCACTTCTGAGGTTATATGGTGTTGTCAGATAAGTCTCTGCTCCATCAGGAGTAACACGTGGAATGACATAGATTGTCATATGATCAAGAAGATCTGTACATTCACTGTTTTCTCCATAGTTTGTTACAAGCCAGTCAATGGTATGCATGGCACACATGGAAGCAGTTACTTCCCCTGCATGAATGTTGCCATCCAGATACCAGCCCGGTTTGGATAGTGCATCTCCTGTATTTTTGTTTGTCAGAGTTACAGCATACTGGTTTCTTCCTTCTTCCGTAACGCAGTTGACTTCAAGACTGACAAGCTGTGGATACTTTTCTGCAAAGTATTCCAGATCAGCTTTCAGTTCATCATATTTATAGTAGTGATCATACTTGAATGTTGTCTTCATATTTTCAGTCCTTACTTATAAAACCTGAGACAGGAATTCCTTGGTTCTTGGATTCTTAGGATGATCAAAGACTTCCTCCGGCGTTCCTTCTTCCGCTACAATTCCGTCATCTATGAACAGAACACGGTCCGATACTTCTTTTGCGAATCCCATTTCATGTGTGACAATGACACAGGTCATACCGCTTTCTGCAAGTCCTTTGATGACGTTTAATACACCTTTGACCATTTCCGGATCCAGCGCAGAAGTCGGTTCATCAAACAACATGACATCCGGATGCATTGCCATGGCTCTGACGATGGCAAGTCTTTGTTTCTGTCCACCGGACAGCTTTCTTGGATATTCATGTGCCTTATCTTCCAGACCAACCTGCTTCAGCAGTTCCATCGCCTCTTTTTCAGCCTGTTCCTTTGGAATCTTCTTTTCCAGGATCGGCGTGATGGTGATGTTTTCCAGAGCTGTCAGATGTGGAAATACATTGAACAGCTGGAAGACCATACCGATCTTCTGTCTGTGAAGATTCAGATTGGTGCTTTTGGCATCCAGAGCATTGCCTTCAAAATAGACAGTTCCGGAAGTCGGTTCCTCCAGCAGATTCAGACATCTCAGGAATGTTGATTTTCCACCGCCGGAAGGACCAATGATCGTTACAACTTCGCCACTGTAGATCTTTTCATTGATTCCCTTTAATACCTGCAGGCTGCCGAAGCTTTTATGCAGATCAACTGTTTCAATAATCGGTATATTCTTATCAGTCACTTACACTCATCCTCTTTTCCAGTACTTTGACAAGCCATGACAGTGTCAGCGTCATGACAAGATAGATTGCTGCGATAATGAATAACGGCTGCCATACAAGGTATTTATTTGCCAGCAGTGTTCTTGTGTACATCAGTTCATAGCACATGAAGGTTCCAGCCAGTGATGTTTCCTTGATCATCGCAATGTATTCATTGGCAAGAGCAGGAAGAATATTCTTGATTGCCTGCGGTAGAATGATGCGGATCATACAGTTTTTAGCGCTCATACCAAGAGATCTTGCTGCCTCTGTCTGCCCTTTATCCACCGCATTGATGCCGCCTCTGATGACTTCAGATACATACGCACTGGAGTTGAGTGTCAGCGCAAACAGTACATAGTAGATCTTATCGATGCTGTTGAGTGCCGGCAGCACCATCGGAATGAAGAAATAGGAGATATACATCTGTACCAGAAGTGGTGTCCCTCTTAAGACATTGACATAGACACCTGCAAATCCGGACAGTAATCTGTTTTTACTTAAATGCAGAATGGAGATCAGTGTTCCGACAACTGTACCGCCAAGTACTGCAATTGCTGCAAACTTCAATGTACCGAGTGCGCCCTGCAGAAACACAGGCCAGTACTGTATGAATACTTCAAGAATACCCTTTCCCATAGAAACTCCGTCCTTTTTACTGATTGTTTATTCAGCTTCCTGGATGCCTGCTGCTGCCTTGGCATTCAGATACCATGTATGTACATAGCCGTTTTCAACAGCTGTTTCAAGACATGCATTGACTGCTTTGATCATGTCGGTTTCGCCTTTTTTCGCAAGTGCGATGTTACCGGAATAATCACCATAAGGTGTCAGATCGAAGAAGACTCCACTTAAGGCAAATGCACCCTCAGAAGAAGCAACATAGTTTTCAGCTGTGGAATTGTCCAGTGCTACTGCATCGCACTTACCGGAAGCAAGACCAAGGATTGCCTGATCCAGTGTGGCTACCTTTTCAAACTGTGTTGTACCATCCTTATCCAGAGAAAGGATTTCATCCGTTACATACATTTCCTGTAAGGAGTTCGCCTGACCCATGATCTTCTTACCGACAAAGTCATCCAATGAATCATAGTTTCCTTCCTGACCGGCAGGAACAATCAGTGTATGTTTGGATTCTTCAGATTCCGGATCCGCTACATAGCCGATGGAAACTTCATAGGCTTCTTCTCTGTCCTTCTTCCATCCATAGCCGCTGAATGCGATATCAGCCTTACCTGTATCGACAGATACGAATGTACTTGAGAAATCAGATGTTTCAATTGCCAGATCAACACCAAGGCTTTCGGCGATATACTTGGCAATCATCATCTCATGACCATAGATTGTACCGTTATCATCAACCCATTCTGCCGGTGGATAGTCTGGTGAAGTAGCGACTGTCAATACGCCTTCCTTCAAGACATCTGCGAGTACACCGGTTGCATCGCTCAGATCAAGATCCGGTTTGACAAGTTCTGTACAGTCCAGCTTTTCCGGATTTGCCAGATCCATGTTGACACCATTGGAACTGGAAGCCGCAGAGGAAGCAGATGCAGTTGAGGAGCATCCTGCAAGAGTAATAGCAAGGAATGCTGCTGTAATGGATTTGTATGTGCTGTTTGTGTTTTTCATGATTTTTTTCTCCTTTAAATATTCTGTTGTGTGCATGTGTTTTCTGACGCTGCCGCGTCGTCCATCTTCATCTCGTCGCACTTTCATACAGCATTCCCTCCTTTATCAAAAAAAGCCGTCTCTGAATTTCAGAGACGACTGATCATCGCGGTACCACACTGATTGCCGATCATCACAGAATGATCGACCTCTTTAACCCTTAACGCGGGTGGTACGTTTCTTCCTACTGCTGTTTCAGAAGAACTTCTCCCGGATGCGCTTCACTCACAGTTCCATTCATCGGACTTCCACTCTGTTCCGACTCGCTGTCAACTTTCCTGCGGTTACTCTTCCGTTCGTTGAATATGTGCACTATGTTACCTGTAAATATTTCCGATGTCAACACATATTTTACATTAATTTCTGTAACATTTTCATGTTTTGTAAAAATGAAAAGAGATCCAATGGATCTCTTTTTCTGTCTGTTTCAGCCGTTCTGCTTGAACGCCTTCATTGTCTGTCTGATCTGTGCTTCAGATGGTTTTCTGCCCATTGACATATACATTGCACGGATCTGCTTTTCTGTTACAGGCGGATGTTCTCTGAGTTCCTTTTCAAAATGTCTCTTTGTCAGGAAGAATGTGACAACTGCAGAAATCGCTGCGCCTACCAGTGTCCACAATACGGATGTCCAGAAACTGTTCATTTGAGTACCTCTTTTTTCTACGTTTACCTATTTTAGTCGAAATGTTCCTATAATTCAATATATCGGTACCTGAAAAGACAATTGTCGGAATCTGTCTGAACAGTCTGGGTGAGGCTATCTCTTCTTTTACTGTTTTTCTGAGATTTCGATACCAAGAACCTTCAGCTGTTCCTCGTCTACTGTACCAGGTGCATCACTCATCAGATCAAGTGAGGAGTTTGTTGTCGGGAAGGCTACAACATCGCGGATATTGTCTGTACCGGCAAGTACCATTGTCAGTCTTTCCAGGCCGATCCCTACACCACCATGTGGTGGAGTACCGTAACGGAAGGCATCAATGAAAAAACCGAATCTTTCCTTTGCCTTTTCCGGGGACAGGCCGATTGCTTCAAATACCTTTTCCTGCAATGCCTGATCGTGAATACGGATGGAACCGGAAAGCAGTTCATATCCGTTAAGAACGAGGTCATAGGCACGGGAATAACAGTGTTCCGGATCACTCATCAGCTTATCAACATCACATTCATTCGGTGCTGTAAACGGATGATGTGCAGCTACCCATCTTTCCTCTTCTTCAGAGTATTCAAACATCGGGAAGTTAGTTACCCAAAGGAACTTATAGTTGTCTTCACGCTGGATCAGATTCTGTTCATGGGCAATACGGACACGTAAGGCACCTAATGCAGCCTGTGTGATTCTTGCCTGATCAGCAATGATAAAGACAAGATCCCCATCCTTCATGGACAGTCTTTCCACGACTGCTGCCTTCTCTTCTTCGCTGAGCGGTTTTACAACAGATCCGGAAAGAACACCATCTGCCATTTTCAGATAGGCAAGTGCATGTGCCTTGAAACCTGCTTTGACAAACTGCTGTAAGGCATCGAGTCCCTTACGGGAATACTTATCCTGCATGTTTTCAAACTTCAATGCACCGATCATGCCCTTTGGATTGTTTGCGGTATCGGCAAACACAGCAAATCCACTGTCTGTAAACAGATCTGTCAGATCCTGGATTTCATTTCCAAAACGAAGATCCGGCTTATCTGTACCAAAGCGCTTCATACACTCTTCCCATGGCATCCGGACAAAATGATCTTCCAGATCATGGTTTTTCACACCCTTGAAGATTGCCTTCATCAGATCTTCAACAACAGAGAATATTGTATCTTCATCACCGAAGCTCATTTCAATATCAATCTGTGTGAATTCAGGCTGTCTGTCAGCACGCAGATCTTCATCGCGGAAACATCTTGCAATCTGGAAATACTTTTCCATACCTCCTACCATCAGCAGCTGCTTGTAGATCTGTGGAGACTGCGGTAATGCCCAGAATTTGCCGTTATAGATACGGGATGGGACAAGATAGTCTCTTGCTCCTTCCGGTGTGCTTTTGGCAAGAATCGGTGTTTCAACTTCAATGAACCCTTTTTCATCCAGAACATTTCTGGCAATCATGCAGATCTTATGACGAAGAATCATATTCTTCTGCAGAGATGGTCTTCTTAAGTCCAGATATCTGTACTTCAGTCTGGTATCTTCCGAAGATGTAGAATTGTCAGAAAGGTCAATCGGCAGTGTTTCTGCGCTGTTGACAAAGGTAACATCCTCACAATGGATTTCAATTTCACCTGTTTCCATCTTCGGATTGGCATCCTTGCGTAATGTCACAGTACCGGTTACAGAAAGAATGTATTCATTACGGACGTCCTTGACTTTTTCAGCCATGGTTTCATCAAAAGTTACCTGTACAGTACCTGTTCTGTCTCTTAAATCAATAAAGACAAGAGAACCGAGATTTCTTCTTTTTGACACCCATCCGATCAGGGTGACCTTTTTTCCTGCATCAATGGCACGTAATGTACCGTTTCCACATGTTCTTTCCATATTATTTCTCTTCAAGCTCCTTTACATGTGCACTGACTTCTTCCACTTTCAAGCTCACCTGCTCTTTTTCACCGGCAACCTTGAAGTTGACTGTTCCATCTGCTGCTTCCTGTTCCCCGATGATGACAATATACTTTGCCTTTTTGCGGTCTGCGGATTTGAACTGTGCCTTCAGTCCCCTTTGTACAAGATTGCCTTCCGCAACAAATCCGTCATGACGCAGCTGCTGTACAACCTGCAGTACATTACGGCTGACCTCACCAAGACCAATGACATAGACATCCAGGCCATCTTCCTGATGGAACGGATATCCTTCATCCGCTGCCAGGCTGATCAGTCTTTCCAGACCGATCGCAAAACCGATACCACTCATTTCCGGACCACCATAGTATTCCACGAAGTGGTCATAACGGCCACCGCCGAAGATTGTAGCCTGTGCACCGGAATCCGGACGTGTGGAAACAACTTCAAATACGGTATGTGTATAGTAATCAAGACCACGGACAAGACGTTCATCGATTTCATATGGAATACCGATGGCATCCAGCGCAGCAAGTACACGGTCAAAATATTCCTTTGCATCAGGTGTCAGATAATCGGAAAGCTTTGGAGCACCTTTCAAAAACGGCTGATCATGATCCACCTTACAGTCAAGAATACGAAGCGGATTCTGTTCATATCTTCTGTGACAGTCTGGACACAGTTCATCCAGATATGGTGCAAAGTATTCCTTTAATGCATTCCTGTAGGCAGAACGGCTTTCATCATCACCCAGTGTGTTGATGCATACCTTGACGGAAGAAATACCCATTGCCTTTACAATGTCATAGCCAAGCGCAATGGTTTCCGCATCCATTTCAGGGGATTTAATACCGATATTCTCCACACCGAACTGTGTGAACTGACGCTGTCTGCCCTTCTGTGGACGTTCATGACGGAACATTGCACCCATGTAATAGAAGCGTGCCGGCAGCTCCATGGAGCCGTACAGCTTGTGCTGATCAAAGGCACGGATCACTCCGGCCGTTCCTTCTGGTCGTAATGTATAGGAATCAGATCCCATTGTGAATGTATACATCTCCTTGTTGACCATATCAGAAGAGTCGTTCTCTCTTGCAAATACGGAAGTCGCTTCAAAATATGGTGTTCTGATTTCCTGG
>JAEDEK010000215.1 GCA_016293365.1 Bulleidia sp.
GAAAATGGCCCTTTTCGCCGGACTCTGAATGGCCTTTTTCAGCGGACTCTAACATCATTATCCAATTTTACATTCCTATGGATCAGTGACCCTGTTATTATGCTTGATTTTATGATCATGCGTAATAACTACTCGGAAAAAACTATCGAATGTCGAGAGTTTTTTCTGCACTATTTTAATCAGTATCTCGTGCAGAATAAATTATCCTTTAACGACATGTCAGTCGATGTCGTTGAAGAATATTTTCGCTTTATGGGGTATGAATTGTCAAACCGACATAACAGCGCAAATCATCTCAATCTGTTTTTTCAGCTCATATCAAGAAGATACGAGAAGAAATCAACAATCATTACAAGTAACAAGAATCTGTCTAAATGGAGTGAACTGTTTAAGGATCCAATGATAACAAATGCGATTCTGGATCGATTGCTTCATCATTCAAAAGTCGTTCAGATGATTGGTCCATCGTATCGTACGAAAGATCTGATCCTAGCCGATAAGGAATCAGAAGAGCAGTCACAGTACTGGTAATATTTTACTGGTCATTTTGATAAATTTTGTATTGACATCATTAAATGAAAACGATCTGACAGTCAACTGATCTGCTGTTGTGGCTCAGCGTTAAATTATACTGTGTTAGACGGCAATCTATTCACTCAATGAAGATATGCTCTGCCCAACAGGCATTTTATTATACTTAACTAACTCAATGTATTAAAATTATTCCAAAGAGGTATGAAAATGGATAGTACAGTATTAGCGGGAATCATGATCCCGTTTCTTGGTACACTGCTTGGCTCAGCATGTGTTTATTTCATGAAAGGGGAAATGAAGGAATCCACACAGAAGATGTTAGCTGGATTTGCTTCTGGTGTCATGGTGGCAGCATCTGTCTGGAGTCTTCTGATTCCATCCCTTGATCAGTCTCAGCACATGGGTACATTTGCTTTTGTTCCAGCATCAGTCGGATTTCTTTTCGGTATTCTCTTTCTGCTTGCCTTGGATCATCTGATCCCACATATCCATGCTGGAACAGACGAAATTGAAGGTCCACATGTCAGTCTGAAGAAAACGACATTAATGGTACTTGCGGTAACATTACATAATATACCGGAAGGTATGGCGGTCGGTATTGTATATGCCGGTTATATCAACGGCAATCATACAATATCCTTTGCGGCAGCTTTGGCACTTGCAATAGGAATTGCAATTCAGAATTTCCCGGAAGGAGCAATTGTATCCATGCCATTATGTGCACAAGGGCATAACAGACATAAGGCATTTATGCAGGGTACACTCAGTGGTCTTGTTGAACCTGTCGCTTCATTCATTACAATTAGGGCATCTGCACTGATCATGCCGTTTCTGCCTTATCTGCTCAGTTTTGCTGCAGGAGCGATGTTATATGTGGTAGTAGAAGAACTCATTCCGGAAATGTCACAGGGATCACACTCTAATAAAGGTACAGTCTTCTTTGCGATCGGATTTGTAATCATGATGATTCTGGATACGGTTTTAGGATAAACACCTGTATCAGTCTGTTTTCTATGTTTTTCTAAACCATAGCCCACAACAGAGGTATAATTGAAATGGAGAATTAGCTCAGCGGGAGAGCAACCGCTTCACGTGCGGTGGGTCATCGGTTCGATCCCGATATTCTCCACTTCATGATGCCCTCAATGGGCTTTTTTCATTGATCTGGAACAACTCTAATACTCGTTTGTATCCATATTGTCATAAGTGTGTATGATAAGGATGAAGGTACTCATATGAATCAGAAACAGATTGGTAAATTCATATCAGCAACGGGCAGACAGAAGGAGTTGACCCAGGCTCAGCGGGTGCTTTGTTTGCAGTTCAAATTGGACATTTTTACTTCAAATTGGAAAACAACATCCAGTGATCTGTTTTATGTAATATTTTTTATAGTACTTCGCATAATGTATATTATGTAATTTGTAAAGAGAGGCGCAGAATGGTATCTTTTATGGTTGTTGAGTTACAACCTGTTTTTGAATCTTTCTGATTGGTAGTGTTTACAGACTTCCTTGATACAAAATGCAATAAAATATCTGTAGAGATTTCGTTATGGCGCAGGCGGCTGATGCTGTATTGCATCAAGA
>JAEDEK010000216.1 GCA_016293365.1 Bulleidia sp.
TGATAGATCTGTGTCATTTCACTTCTCCTTTGACAATATGATATACCTGCTCGAGTTGACGGGCATCATAGATCACTGGTACCGGAATGATTCCCTTTGTGATGTTTCCCGCAACATAGTCGATCATCTGACTGTCGTTTTCTGCACCATCCTGTTCAAGGAAATCATCAAAAGAATAATCTCCCTGAACATCCATGATATAAACAGGCCCACTCTGATTATCCTGTTTTGCAGGAACAATCTGCTGAATGGACATGACGGAACTGATTTCATCATGCCACATGCCGTAAAGTTTTCAAATCTGTGATTCATGATCCCTCCACTTGTTGTTCTTTCAACAAGTAACAACTATTATCGTCATACTTGTTGATTTTTCAACATCTTTTTATGCAGAAGAAAGGACAACAGCCTGTAACCGTTGTCTTATGGTTTCAGAGTGGAACTTTGATTGACAAGAAGTGTGCTGTAAATAAACAGGACATCCTGAGTGTTGAAATCAACATATTCCTGCCATACAGAAGATGCGATATAACGCATATCAATGATGGTGATTCTGCTGTAGGAATCAATCAGTAATGGCGCTAAAGAGGATCCGAATGAGTCACGGAACATCACCAGTTCCCTGCCTTCTGGTCCAAAAGGATTATCAATCTGAATGAGTGCAGTGGCACCATTCAGATACAGATCATACGGATCCATGGCTTCCCGTTTTTTTGTGGGATAGACAGATGTCTCATCAGGATCTTCCAGATACCACACATCACAGTTTTCAATCGTTTCATTGTTTAAAATGATCAGTTCATCTTTTTCATGTGGCAGTGCATACTGTCCCATCAGGCCACCAGAAAATGTACCGCAGGAAATGATTTCATACTTCACTTCCGTTTTCAGATCCATGAATTTCGCCATGATGGAAACAACATCCGACAGGTTTTCCTGTTTCCAGTGAATATCAGTCATATAGTAATCATCCAGTGTAAGAACATCTCTGATATCAATGATCTCTCCATGGATGTCATTTATTTTTTCATACAGCAGACCATAATCCATATGCGGCATAACATCATTTGGAACAAAGTAATTCTGATCCGGAACGATCATTGTATAGACATGGTTGTTTTCACTCATCTTGTCAATCACTGTATTAACCTTGCCGACGAACTTGTCAATGGATTTTTCATCTGTATCCGTCTGTGCTTTGAGGATATGATCATCATATGCATAGATATCATTGTTCTCTTTTTTTCCAAGAAGCGTATAGCTGAACTGAGCCTTGATTCCTCTCCATACGTCCCTGAATACAAACTGATCCGTACAGTAATCATTCAGCTGCTGGAAAAAGGTTGTATCCATAACACTCTTTACAGAAATAGACGGAAACTGTGCGAGGTTTCTACGCTCACTTTCCGAAACAGATCGATCCGGTGTAACGATACAGATTCCAAGCATACCGACAAGAAAGCTGATAAATCCAATGGACAGAATTCTTTTCTGCATATTTTCCCTCCTTGTCAGAATCTGAAATACAGAAATGGTGAAAACGATGCATCCACCAGGAATGCAGTCACAAGAATCAGGACAGCCAATATGATCAATGGCTGAAGAAATGAAAGTTTCTGCATGCACTTCATCTTCTGTAATGCAGGCAGAACCGGGAAGGCACAGATACAGGCTCCAATCAGGACAACTCCATAATCACGCAGATAGAACAGTGTTTTCGTGTCCAAAAATGGCAGTCCCTGCAGACCCGCCATACAGGAAAGTGTATGTAATCCATCCTGAAGAGAATCGGCAGAAAAGATGACAAATCCAATCACAACAAGCAGAAAAGTAACTGTTCTGCCAGCAGATGGATGTTTTCCTGCATAGCCTGCAAATACTGTTTTTTCCAGAAACAGGAGTACACCGAAATACAGTCCCCAGATAATGAAATTCCATCCTGCCCCATGCCATAAGCCGGTCAGAAACCATACAACTGCAATGTTACGGATCCATTTCAGTATCGATACACGGTTACCACCGAGCGGAATATACACGTAGTCTTTGAAAAAAGAAGAAAGCGTTATGTGCCATCTGCGCCAGAAGTCGG
>JAEDEK010000056.1 GCA_016293365.1 Bulleidia sp.
AAATCAGAGATAAGACTATGCCAATAGATCTGTATCAGGCATATGGCTCATACCACTACGGTATCTATGCCTTATCAACCAATGCTTAGAAAAGAGCGAAGATTATAAACATTTTACAGTATTAGTACAATGAAATTTTCACAAACCACACACAACTTTTGTTAGTCTGTATGAACATCGAATACAGATTATCCTCGTAGTTCTGCATTCAGCCTCTTGCTGAGATTGTCGAGAATTCTCTGATGTGCTGCTGTGATTTCCTCTTCCTTAAGCGTATGGTCTGTCTGGTATGTTAGGCTGAGCGCAACAGATTTCTTACCTGCTTCGATATGTTCACCTTCATAGACATCGAATACTTCCGCACCAACCAGAATCTTTGCACCGGAGTTCTTCGCAGTCTTTACAATATCACCAGCAGAAACACTCTTTTCTACAACAAGAGCGATATCTCGGGATACAGATGGGAACTTCGGAAGCTCTGCAAAGCGGATTCTGCCTGTTTTTGCAGCTAAGAGCGGTTCGATACTGAGTTCTGCATAACAGACACGCTTGCAGTCATACTCTGCAGCATATTCTGGATGCAGCTCACCGAACACACCGACAAGCTTACGGTCCAGATACAGTTCTGCACTTCTATAAGGATGGAAGTGTTCTGTGTCCATCTGATTATTTGCAATACGGATTCTGCTTTCCGCAAAACCGAAACGGGAAAGCCATGTCATGATGATTCCCTTTAATGCATAGAAGTCACCACCGATTGCATATTTATGCAGACGGTCAGACTGAATATCACCATCCAGTACGATGGCAAGTCTTTCATCTTCCTTACCCTTTGCATATACTTTGGAAATTTCAAAGAATGCGAGATTGGAATTCTGATGTGCTTCGTTGTATCGTACGACTTCCATCACGGAATTGATGAGATTAGTACGGACAACCTTACGTGCTTCACTCATCGGCATTGCAAGAGCTACCGGTTCACCAACAGGATTGAATCCCTTTGTTGCGTAGTCTTCATTGACAAGTGTGTAGGTAACGATTTCATTGAAACCGAATGCCTTCATCATTTCTCTTGTTGTACGACGGAATGACTGTACCGGTGTCAGCTGACCGACAGTTGCAGCCATTTCAGGAAGCGTGGAACCAAGAGAATCAAATCCGAGCAGTCTGACCACTTCTTCATCGATATCCGCTGTACCATCAATATCAATACGATAGGAAGGAATATGGCATGTGATTTCATCCCCATTGACTTCCGGCTTGAAATCAAGCCATGTCAATGTATCGACAACCTGTTCCATTGTAAAGGATGTACCAAGCAGACCATTGCAGTGGGAAAGCGTTTCAGTTACAACCTGTGGAACATAACCTGTTTCCCCTGCAATAACCGTCTTTTCAAAACCGTCAGCTTCCGCATATTCACGTAACAGCTGTACGGAACGGTCAACAGCCTTGCTCATGGCAGGTGTTTCAATTCCCTTTGTAAAACGCTGTGCTGCCTCTGTAATCAGGTTCAGACGGATGGAAGTACGACGGATGCTTGCATGATCAAAGTGCGCTGCTTCAATAAACAAAGATGTCGTATTCTCGTCAATCATGGATTCCTCACCACCCATGATGCCTGCAATACCAGTTGCTTCTCCATCTGTTGTGATCAGGATATCTCCTGTATTGATTTCAAATTCTACTCCATCCAGAGCCGTCATGGTAAGCTGCCTGTCATCCACAACTGTAATCTCGTGCTTCTTCAGCTTGGCAAGATCATAGTAATGAAGAGGCTGACCTGTTTCCAGCATGACAAAGTTGGAAATATCAACAACATTGTTGATGGAGTTCATACCTGCAGCATTCAGATATTCACGCAGCCACTTCGGAGAAGGACCGACCTTGACATGGTTGACAACCTTACCATAGTAGCAGGAGCACTTATCTGTTTTCAGATTGATTTCAAAATCTGTATCAGAACCGATCTCTGCCTGACCTTCATAATCCGGCCACTTGACCTGGCGATGCAGGATGGCACCAACTTCCTTTGCCATGTTCCACATGGCGGAGCAGTCAGCTCTGTTAGGTGTTAAAGATACATCGAGAATCGTATCATCCAGACCCAGGTAGCCAAGTACATCCGTTTCTCCTACCGGTGCATCAGCTGGCAGTTCTTCAATTCCATCAATCTGATCCTGGCGGAGTGCCTTGCGGTCAACACCGAGTTCAAACAATGCACAGAGCATGCCATTGGATTCCAGTCCATGCAGAGGCTTTGCTTCGATGGTACCTCCCGGCAGTTTTGCTCCAGGAAGAGCAACGATGACCTTTAAACCCTTACGGCAGTTAGGAGCACCACAGATGATCTGATATGTCTTTTCACCAACACATGTCTGCGTCTTATGAAGATGTGTCCCTTCCACATCTTCACATTCCATGACTTCACCGATGCACAGACCTTCTGCCTGTGCCAGAGGTTCAATTCCTTCTACTTCAAGACCTGCTGTTGTCATCTTTTCAGCAAGCATCTCCGGTGTAATACCGGAAAGATCTACATATTCACCAAGCCACTTATAACTTAACTTCATTTGAATTCTCCTTATCAGTCAAAACGGTCGAACGTCTTCAGGAAACGGACATCGTTGAGATAGAAGTTACGGATATCATTGATACCGTACTTCAGCATGGCAACTCTTTCCAGACCTACGCCAAAGGCAAAGCCGGATGTTGTTTCAGGATCAAAGCCATTCATGCGGAATACATTCGGATGTACCATGCCTGCCCCAAGGATTTCAATCCAGCCGGATCCCTTACATACAGAGCATCCCTTTCCATTGCAGAACGGACAGGATACATCTACTTCTACAGATGGTTCTGTAAATGGGAAGTAGGATGGTCTGAAACGGATCTTTCTGCCATCACCAAACAGCTTGTTTGCCATGAATTCCAGTGTTCCCTTTAAGTCAGTCAGTGTTACATGATCGCCTACAACAAGACCTTCACACTGCATGAACTGATGAGAATGTGTCGCATCATCATCGTCTCTGCGGTAAACCTTACCCGGGCAGATCAGCTTGATCGGCTTGGTACCATGTGCCTTTTCCAGCTCTCTCATCTGCATTGCCGTTGTATGGGTTCTTAATAATGTATTTGGATCCACATAGAATGTATCCTGCATATCACGTGCCGGATGATCCTTTGGAATATTAGCCAGTTCAAAGTTGTAGTAGTCCTGTTCCACTTCAGGCCCTTCTGCAACCTTATATCCCATGCCGATGAACAGATCTTCGATTTCCTGCTGAATCATGACAAGTGGATGGGTTGTTCCAAGACGCAGATTATCGCCAGCCAAGGAAATATCGATTCTTTCCTGTTCCAGCTTCTGTGCCACAGCAATCTTTGCCAGTTCCACCTGCTTTGTTTCAACGGCTGTACTGACTTCACTCTTGAGCACATTGACCTTCTGACCAAATGCCGGCTTTTCTTCTTTTGGCAGATCCTTCATTGCCTTCATCATGTCCTGAATCAGGCCTTTTTTGCCAAGATACTGTACGCGGATCTGGTTCAGCTGATCCAGATTTTCCGCAGAAGCAACCGCCTGCAGTGCCTGACTGCGGACTTCTTCAATTCTGTCACTCATTGTAATGATTTCCTCCATTCAAATAAAAAACGTTCCCGATCACAGGAACGTAATATACGCGGTACCATCCTGATTCGCATGGAGCTTTCCATGCGCACCTTGATTTCGTTCGTAACGTGAACATACGTGGGTGATTAGCCCCGCTGGAAAAGTGAATTCGTCGATGACTTCACAGGATTCTTTCAGCTTGTAAATCCCTCTCTTTGTGAACCCGCTTCGAGTACTGGTCTTTTCTTTATAACGCTTTAGCCTAACTATTATAGAAAAAAGAACACTTTTTGGCAACAGCCAATCATTTCACAAACACAAAGCAGGACTCGTTACTGACATCTTTTTCATAGTGGAATCCATCCAGATCAAAGTTTTTCATCTGTTCAAGAGATTCCATACTGTTAACAGCCATCCATCTTAAGAACGTGCCTCTTGCCTTTTTGGCAAGTGTACTGGCAGACCGCAGTTTTCCGTTTTTATTCTGCATGAACCGTATGGAAACAACGCTGCCGCTGTAATATGGCAGGATTGCCTTTGCATATTCTTCGGAAGCAAGATTGATCAGCAGATCATCTTCAATCAAAGAGGAAGGCAGATCCTTCCAATACGCATAGAGATCTTTGCGCCCATTGATCTGAATCTGCGTATGGAAATCCATGCGGTATGGCACGATGCCATCATCCGCTTTCAAAAGGCCATAAAAGGCATCCGGTATCCATACATGCTTCAGGATATACGCCTTTTGTGTTTCATTTAAAGAAGCATAATCCAGACTCTGATACTGCATGCCGGTATAACGCTCAATGGCACACATCAGATTTTCAGAAAGATTCATTTCAGCAAACCGCTTCTGATTGATTTCTGCAATCTTTTCAGAACATCCCCACATCTCCATCAGTTCATACAGATCCTTTTTCAAAACTTCTTTTCGGATCTGTTCTGTACGAGCCAGTAACTGTGGAAGACTTCCATAGTGTCCCTGTCCTTCTTTTACGGTTTTGGCAGGTGAAATGATGATTTTCATAACAGATCCAGCATTTCCTGTGCATTCAGATCAGGTTTGACATTGGCACGGACTTCCACAATCATACCGGTTTCATCAATCAGATAGGAAGAACGCACGGTACCCATGACCTTTCTGCCATACATGGTCTTTTCCTTTAATACATCATATGCCTGAAGGACAGTTTTATCCGGATCGGCAAGAATTGAAAAGTTCAGTCCATGCTTTTCAGCAAACTTCGCATGGGAAGACACGCTGTCCTTGGATATTCCAAGAACAGTTACACCCTTAGCCGCAAAGTCATCCATCAGACCGTTATAGGCACATGTCTGCTTTGTACAGCCGGATGTATTGTCTTTGGAATAAAAATAGATGACGACTTTCTTTCCTGCAAAATCATGCAGGGATACTTCTTTTCCAGACTGATCACATAATGTAAAGTCCGGTGCCTTTGTATTGATGGATAACATCTCTTATTCCTCCCAATCGTTTCCATAGTAAGCTTGTCGCTGCTTTGCATCTTCTAAAGCATTGTAGATATTATCAAGGTCATATTGTGTGCACGTAAAGGCATTGCCAAGCAGTTCATAGTGGCCATGATCAATGATCACACCCCCATCCTTTCCATACGCAAATACAGCAAGTCCCTTCATTTCAATATCGCGGAGCAGTCTGTTCAGATGCCGTACGTCTTCATGATAGTCCGGTTCCAATGCAAATCCCCGTAATAGTCCCATTCCGTTACATGCTTCATCTTCCCACTCATAGATGGAATCAAACTGTTCCATACATATGGCAGAACCACAGGCATCGCTGATCAGCACCCCTTCAAATTCCAGAAATGTACGATGCAGATCAAGAGAAAGAATCCCACGCATCATCACTTCCGGATTGTTGCCGCAAAGATACAGTATATCCGCCTTTGCAATCATGGAAGCTGCACGATCATGATCAGCAGTTGCCGGATTGATCCAGCTTACATTCTCTTCTTTGATCTGATAATTCCGGAACACAGACATGATCTTTTCATAACTGCGTGCCCCTTTGCGATAACGGAACTCCCATTCCAGGTCATCTTCACTCCACCCATCATCGCTCAAAAAGGCCATGACAACAACATGAGCATCCTTTTTCATATATGGTGCAACATTGGCATATGCCCATGGTGCATCAAAATTTGCTTCATTCATGAATATATTGATCATACATCCTGTATTATAATGGAAATACTGAAAGAGGAAAATCAAATGATCAGAAGATATCTAGTAATCGTAGAAGGAAGAGTACAGGGGGTCGGCATGCGCGGCTTCTGCATGCTGCAGGCACAGCAAAGAGGCCTTACAGGCTATGCGAAAAACCTGAACAATGGAATGGTGGAAATCCAGATCCAGGGAGAAGAAACAAAGATTGACGAATTCCTTGTCACGGTAAGAAAAGGAAATCAGTTTATCCGTGTGGATGATATGAGTGTCAAATCCATTCCGGTTGTTGAAAACGAGAAACGCTTCGGCTACGGTTATTAGAAAGAATATGTTTTATGAGTGAAATCCATGTAAAGCCAAAACCGTTAACCCCCCGTAACTGGATGATGATTGTCGCAGGTTCTGCATTATATGCACTGTCTGTCAACCTGTTTCTTAATCCGTTATCCTTATTTGCCGGAGGTATTGTCGGTACGGCACAGCTTGTCCGTAATCTGCTTGTTTCTTCATCCGTCAGCTTTGATGTTGCCGGTATGCTGAACCTTGCCTTCAATATACCTTTATTTGTTCTGGCCTACCGCCATATGGCAAAAAAGACGTTCTATGGCACCGTTGTATCCTTAATCGTACAGACTGCCATTCTGTCCTTTCTGCCTACCCCTTCTGCCCCATTAATCGCTGATACCCTTGCCGGAATCATGATTTCAGGAATTCTTGGTGGAATCGGCTGTGGTATTGTTTTAAGCAATGGCGGTACAGCAGGAGGTCTTGATCTTCTGGGTCTGTATCTGACAGGCAGACTGAAAGACTTTTCTGTCGGTAAGCTTGCCATGTTCTATAACGCATGCCTGTATACGATCTGCGGTATGCTGTACAATCCTGGTACGGCCATCTATTCGATTCTGTGGATTGTATTCTTTTCCATTGCGGTTGATCGATATCACACACAGAATATCGAAGTGGAACTGATGGTATTTACCCATCATCCGGAAGTGGCGGATATGATCATGCATCAATATGTCAGAGGCGTAACAAAATGGGATGGCACAGGAGCCTATACAAATGAAAAGACTTCCGTGCTTGTCTCCATTGTTGCCAAAAAGGAAGAAGCGGAAGTCCGTAGAAACATTCTTGAAATTGATCCCAGGGCATTCATCATTACCCATGATCCGATCCGGGTTACCGGTGGTTATCAGAAACGACTGGATATCTAGTCCTTACGATAGCTGTACATGATGATCCCACCTGCTACAGCTACATTCAATGACTCAAACCCATGCATTTCAATGCGCACTCTTTCATCACATAACGACTGAATTTCAGGGTGTACACCCTGTCCTTCATTCCCAAGTACGAATGCCATCCTTTCACAGGATGGTATTTCTTTCATTGTCTTTGATTCCTCAAGACTTGTCGCAATGCACATTACCCCTTCCTTCTGTAAAGCAGTAATGGTTTCAAATAGATCACAACGCATCACAGGAATATGGAACATTGCACCCTGGGTGGAACGGATTGTCTTATCGTTATACAGATCCACGGTATCCTTTGATACAACCACACAGTCGAAACTGAACGATACGGCTGTGCGGATTAATGTTCCAAGATTACCTGGATCCTGCACACCATCCAGGATCAGAATTCGTGATCCGAAAACAGATGCCTCTTTGATCTTACGACATACCCCGATCAGATGAACCGAAGAAACATTCATCGATAGTTTATGCATAATGGCTGGGGTTACCACAACACCATGATCATCCTTTAATAACGCAGGATCATCGGTAATCACCGTTTCCAGGATACCTGCTCTCGCAGCTTCTTCAATCAGATGTTCCCCTTCCACAAGGAAACGTCCGTCTTTATCTCTGTCCTTTTTCTTCTGGTAGGACGCCCAGCGTTTAACCTTTGCATTCTGCAGTGATGTAATCATTTCCATGCCAATATATTACTATTAAACACCGTATTAACGCAAAACTTTGTATAATTTACATGGATTTAACAACAGCTTCTTTTAGGATTTTACATTGCATCCGTAGAATAGGAACTGTAAAAAGATCATGTAAAATCATGAAGAAAGGAAAGGAGACAACTCTATGGAACTGATCTATTGTGTTGAAGATGATACAAGCATCCGTGACATTGAAATATACACCCTGCGCTCAACCGGATATGAAGCAACCGGTTTTGAGAATGGAAAAGCATTCTTTGAGGCAATCCGGACCCGCATGCCGGACCTTGTGATTCTCGATATCATGTTACCGGATATCAGCGGCATGGAGATTCTGACAAGACTCAAAAAGGATCCGGCTACACTTCATCTGCCGGTGATTCTTGCCAGTGCCAAGGGCACCGAATTTGATAAGATCTCCGGACTTGATACAGGTGCAGATGATTATCTTGCCAAGCCGTTTGGCATGATGGAGATGGTATCCCGTGTCAGAGCAGTTCTGCGTCGATCCAAACCGAGAACAGAAACTCTGATCCGGGCAGGTAATATTGTCATCAATGATGCAACCCATGAAGTCATCGTAAATGAAGAATCCATTGAACTGACTTTAAAGGAATATTCGATTCTGAAACTGCTGATCAGCAATCCTCATATTGTTTTTACAAGAGATCGACTGCTGAACGAAATCTGGGGTATGGACTACGATGGTGAAACAAGAACAGTAGATGTTCATATCCGTACATTACGCACAAAACTGAAGGAAGCAGGCAGCTGCATCGAAACCATCCGAGGTGTCGGCTACCGCTATAAAGACAATCATGAAAAAGAAACTGTTTAAAAATATCCTGCTTGCCATGGCCGGTACTCTGCTGTTTTCGCTGGTCCTGATCATTCTTGTTCTCAATCAGAACTTTGCCGAAATCGAAACAGGCAGACTTTCATCTCAGGCAAGTATGGTACAGGCTGGCATTGAAACTTCCGGCATGAATTATCTTCAGAAACTGGATGAGAAAGAATTCCGCATTACATGGATTGCTGATGACGGCACGGTTCTGTACGACAACACGACCGATCCGAAAACAATGGAAAACCATGGAAACAGAGAAGAATTCATCGAAGCCCGAATCAATGGTGAAGCAAGTATACGACGTTATTCTTCCACCATTGCCAAGGATACATATTATTATGCAAAAAGACTGGATGATAACTCTGTTATCCGCCTGTCCCAGACAAATGACTCCGTATTTGCTTTGACTCTGCGTCTTGCCACACCGATTCTTTGGATCTTCATACTTGCGGCAATCGTATCTGCAATTGTCGCCAACCGGCTTGCATCCCACATTGCTGATCCGATCAACAGAATTGATCTGGATCATCCTCTTGCCAATAACAGTTATGAAGAAATCCGACCGTTATTGACACGTATTCATAACCAGAATCAACAGATTGACCGTCAGATCGAAGAACTGCACCGTAAGAAAAAGGAATTCCTGACAATCACTGATAATGTCAGTGAAGCTCTGATTCTTCTGAATACAGAAGGCAAAACCGTTTTCTTCAACAGAGCTGCACTGACTCTGTTCCATACCGATGAAAAGCAGATTGACTCTATCATGGAAATGGAACAGATCAGACAGCTTGTCAATACCGTACTGATGGGCAAAGACAGCGAAGCTGTGATCACAATGGAAGATGAGACAATCCGTGTGATCGGCAGACCGATCTTCTCCCGTAAAGTGCTGACAGGAGCATCCCTGCTGGCATATGACATCACCGAAACATACAGCCTGGAGTTACAGCGCAGAGAGTTCAGCGCCAATGTATCTCATGAGCTCAAAACCCCATTACAGGCAATCATGGGAAGCACGGAGCTGCTCCGAAACGGTCTTGTGAAAAAAGGTGATGAATCCACCTTCTATCAGAGAATCCATGATGAAAGTGCAAGAATGCTGACACTGATTGATGACATTATCCGTCTTTCACAGCTGGATGAAGATGCACCAGTCGAAGAAACAAAGGTGGATCTATCCGATCTCGCATCCGAAACAATGGAAGCCTTATCTTCAGCAGCCTTCAGAAAGAATATCAAGCTGGAATCAGATCTGCATACAGCCATCATAAAAGCCAATTCCAGAATGATCTATGAGATCTTCTACAACCTGATCGATAATGCGATCCGCTATTCCAAAAACGATACATCCATCCTGATCAGAACATGGGTGGAAAAAGATCAGGCATGGCTTTCCGTCCAGGACCATGGCTGTGGCATCCCAAAAGAATCACAGGCAAGAATCTTTGAAAGATTCTATCGGGTTGATAAATCTCATTCCCGTGCAACCGGAGGTACAGGTCTGGGCCTTTCCATCGTCAAGCATTCCGTTGCCAGATGTCACGGCAATATCACACTGTCCAGCAGACTGAATGAAGGAAGTACCTTTACCGTTAACTTCCCATTACTGAACAGATAACAGACTGTCAAAAGAGTACTGATTTCACTCAGTACTCTTTCTTTACCTTTTTTACCATTGTAAATAAGGTAGCATATGTTCCATCTGTATACCGGAAGGCATCCGGAATGATTCCAGTCTTACTGAAACCGCATTTTTCATACAGAGATATGGCGGATGTATTGGCTTCTACCACTTCCAGCTCCATCTGTTCATAGCCAATGCGGAATGCTGCCTCTTCCAGAATTTCCATTGCCTTTGTGCCGATGCCTGCTCCCCAATACTCTTTTTTGAGTGCTAAAGCAAGTTCACAACGATGGCGTATTCTTGAAAGCATGCCCCTTCCACTGATCGAGCAGCTTCCTGCAAGGATACCATCAACAAGGATGACAATCATGACATCTTTGGAAGATGTCAGATTTGCTTCTATGAACCTGCGTTCCATTGCTTCATCCAAACGGATTTCTTCCACTTCCCGTAACAGATAATCTGTTTCCATTGCGGTCTGCTTCATATAGGCAATCAGATCTGCCGCATCTTTGTTTTCGCCACTGCGGAATACGACTGTTCTGCCTTTTCGATCGTTCCATACATGTTCTTCAAACTTCATTATTCCTCCTCCATCATGAGTACGCCGCATACAATTATATCTCCAATGTCTCCAATGAAAAAGAGCTGCCTGAAACAGCTCTTATTCATCTTTAACATATTCCAGAATATCCCCTGGCTGACAATCCAATGCCTCACAGATCGCTTCCAGTGTGGAAAAGCGGATAGCTGAGATCTTTCCTGTTTTCATCTTGGAAAGATTGACATTGGTGACACCAACCATTTCAGAAAGCTCCTTGAGTGACACTTTCCGATCAGCCATGACACGATCCAGTCGTAATATGATTTTCCCCATATTACAGCGTCTCATCACTCAGCTGTTGCAGCTGTGCTCCGTACGCAAATACTTTAGCAAGCAGAAACAGGACAAATGCCACAGCAATAAAGCTGATATCATAGGAATACTGCAGATCAATCCCTGTCACAACAGAAGGATTGAAGATCTGCATCAGATTCATGCTGTTGATACGGAGTGCACTGACAATAACGGATAGAATATTGATCATTCCTCCTACAATGACATACCAGGCAAGATGAATCAGCCGTTTCGATATGTTTTTACCGAAAACAGATGACTGCAGTGCTTCTTCAACAATCTTTCCAAGCTCACGTAATCCCATATAGAAGATGATGCAGAATGATGCAACAATCGCAATCGCAAATGGAAATGCATTGGAATTCAGAATCTGCTGTGCCAGCTGTGGCTGATTCAGGGTGACTTTCAGATTTCCAAGAATGACGGAAGCTGTCGTTTCTGAAATGACAATGGAATTACTTCCTTTTACAAGCAGAATAGAAAACAGAACAATGATGCCAATCGCAATTACAAATACTCTTGCGATCTTCAGGAAACTGCCTGCCAGTTTCAGAGTTTTTTCAAGTGTCATAATCATGACCTCCTTACACTTACAGTATACACTGAATTTATCGTTTGTCGATAATTTATTATTGTTTTCAGATAACAAAAGAATCGGTATCCTGATCCGAATACCGACAGTTTCAATGAAGGTTGTGCCAAGGAATCCT
>JAEDEK010000057.1 GCA_016293365.1 Bulleidia sp.
CATGCACAGTCTGATGCCAGGTGATACACCGGATTATAACTGGTGGCAAGAGCATGGCTGGCATGGGGATCAGCGTCCATGGAAATCGGAAATGTAGAAATTTCTGATTTTTTTGTGCCGCTTTTTTCATGGAGGACTATAATAGAACACGTTATTTCAGACAATGTTGTGCCTGAAGGGGGAAATATTGAAATGCAGCTGCTCGTGCATATTACTAACCATGAGGAATGTGTTACACCAATCATGGAAAAGATGATGGAAGCAGGGATTCATGGAGCATCCATCGTTGATTGTGAAGGCATGCTGGCAAGCATCAATCAGGACAGTGTCAATGCACCATCCATCTTTGGTGGCCTGCGCAGGTTTGTCAATCCGGAGCGTCCACAGAACAAGATGATTCTTGTGGTACTCAAGGATGAGGAAGTGAAAGGAGCAATCGATATCATTCATGAAGTGTCCGGTGATCTGAAGCTTCCAAATACAGGAATTCTGTTTACAGTACCTGTTACACGCTGGGAAGGTGTCTGTGAGTCAAAATGACAATCATTCTGTATCTTGCAATGGCAATGGCTGTAGCCCTGCTGATGACAAGAATTACCCGTCTTGCCAAACTTCCGAATGTAACAGCCTATCTTCTTGCTGGTGTACTGATTGGACCAGGTGTTCTCAATCTTCTGAAATCTGATTCCATTGGTGCGCTGTCACTTGTGACTTCCGTATCACTTGGATTCATCGCCTTTTCCATTGGTGATGAATTCAGACTGTCCACACTGAAAAAGATTGGTGGACAGGCGATGCTGATCACATTGTTTGAAGCTCTTGGGGCTGTTGTTCTTGTGGATTGTATTACGCTGGTACTTGGTTTCCCACCTGCCATGTGTATTACCCTTGGTGCGCTTGCGGCATCCACTGCTCCTGCAGCAACCCTGATGGTCGTACGTCAGTACAAGGCGGATGGCCCGTTAACAAGAATGCTGCTGCCAGTGGTGGCAGCCGATGATGCAATCGGTCTGATCGCCTACTCGATTTCCATCAATGTGGCTGTCGCTCTGGCAAATCAGGAAAGTCTGAACCTTGTCAGTACCTTTCTGATCCCGCTTGCTCAGATCGGTCTTGCCTTGCTGATCGGGGCAGTCATCGGATTTGTCACGGCATTATCTCACAGGTATTTCCGCTCCCATACAAACCGCATGTCGATTGCAATAGCCGGTGTATTTACCTGTACAGCGCTGGCAGATCAATGGGGACTGTCTTCGCTGTTGATGTGTATGGCGATGGGTGCGGTATATGTCAACCTTCGAGATGATGCAGAACGGGTCCTTGGATGCGTGGATGACTGGACCTATCCGATGTTCATGCTGTTTTTTGTCATCTCTGGTGCATCGTTGGATCTTGGTTCTCTGCCGAAAGTCGGATTGCTTGGCGTTGTTTATGTCATTGTCCGGTTTGTTGGAAAATGGATCGGTTCCTATCTGGGTTCCACTGTGACGCATCAACCGGATGTTATCCGTAAGAATATAGGATTTGCTCTGATGCCTCAGGCTGGTGTAGCCATTGGTATGGCAACTCTGGCTGCTTCACAGCTTCCAGGATATGGTTGCCAGGTACAGACAATCATCCTTGCCGGCACACTGGTGTATGAACTGATCGGACCACTGGCTGCCAAATTTGCACTGTCACGTGCTCATGAAATCCATGCCAGTTAAGGGCGCATTTTCAAATGTGCCTTTTTGTTAAGTTTTGTTTCGGTTTTATGTAAATACATGTATAATAGCAGGCATGGCGAAAACAGTAGATCTTGCAGAAAAACTGCAGAAAAATGAAGACATTCCGTTCAAGGAACGGATGAATATTGTATACAGATTATCGTTACCTGGCATTCTGGCACAGATTGCGGAAATCATCATGCAGTATATTGATGCGGCAATGGTAGGTGTTCTTGGCGCTGCGGCAAGTGCTTCCATTGGCCTTGTTGCCAGTGCAACCTGGTTATTTGGCGGAATTATCTCCGGTGCGGTTGCCGGTTTCTCGGTACAGATTGCTCAGGCAATTGGAGCAGGGGATCATGAGCGATCCGGCAAACTGTACAAACAATCCATCATCGCATGTTTATTTGTAGCGGCGATTACAGGTGGGATCGGTATGCTGTTAGCACTGGTGTTACCGAAATGGTTAGGTGCAGAACAGTCGTTATGGCATGATGCAACGATGTATTTCATGCTGTTTTCCATGTTTATGCCTGTACGGTGCATGCAGAGCCTGGGTATAGCTGCACTGCAGTGTGTCGGTAATATGAAAGTGCCAAGCGTTCTTACCGCAACCATGTGTGGGTTGGATGTCATCTTTAATTTCTTCCTGATCTTTCCAACAAGAATGATCAGTTTCGGGGGAATCTCCATGATGATGCCAGGGGCTGGACTTGGAGTGGCTGGTGCGCAGCTTGGTACATCTTTGTCCTTTGTAGTATGTATGATTCTGTTACATACCTATATCCAGATGAAAGAAAAAAGGCTGTCCGTATTCCACAGCAGAGGCAGATGGATTCCGGAAGCTCATATTGTTAAGGAAGCTGTGCGGATTGGACTGCCGATGGCACTGGAGCATTCGGCAACTTCTGGTGCCCAGGTGATTTCTACAAAGATTGTTGCACCACTTGGTACAGTGGCAATTGCTGCCAACTCCTTTGCGGTAACGGCGGAATCCATCTGTTATATGCCGGGATTTGGTATATCTTCAGCCGCTACGACAATGGTAGGGCAGGCAATTGGTGCAAAACGGAAAGATCTTGCCCGATCCTTTGCATGGCTGACAACGTTTTCAGGTATGGTCATCATGGGCTTGACAGGAACGATCATGTTCTTTGCATGTCCGTATGTATTTGCCTTTCTGACACCGGACCCTGAGGTACAGCAGCTTGGTGCTTCCGTGTTAAGAATTGAACTGCTTGCAGAACCGTTATTTGCAGCAAGTATTGTTGCTGGTGGTGCATTGCGAGGCGCTAAGGATACACTTGTTCCTGGCATCATCAATCTTGTCAGTATGTGGGGAATCCGACTGACCCTGGCAATGGTGCTTGTAAAGCATATTGGCCTGTATGGTGTATGGGTTGCCATGGCGTCGGAATTATCTGTGCGTGGTATTCTGTTTCTGATCCGTCTGAAAAAAGAAAAGTGGCTGGAAAAAGCAATCTGATAACTGCAGTCTGTCAAATGTGGCAGGCTGTTTTTGCATGAAAAAGCCATCAGGAATCCCGATGGCTGGATGCAGTAATTCAGTTATTGGAAGATGTTGGCAGGTATGGGCGTAATGCATCTGCCAGAGAATGGATGTTTCTTGTCTGGATCAGCACCTTGCCATAACCTGTAAAGCGGTTAACCAGTCCTTCGCCGGATGTAAAACCAAATGTTCCAGAAGCAACTTCAATGGAATAATTCAAAGAAGAATCCCATGCAACGACATGTTCATTATCAATGGTAATT
The DNA here is from genome assembly GCA_016293365.1 of Bulleidia sp. Lineage (GTDB taxonomy): Bacteria > Bacillota_I > Bacilli_A > Erysipelotrichales > Erysipelotrichaceae > Bulleidia. The sequence goes on from JAEDEK010000057.1 coordinate 3,480, forward strand.
GGTCTGTCAGGTGTGACTTCAAGTTCAATCAGATCTCCAAATGCAGATACAAACAGATCACCTTCACCTGCTGTTTCCATAACAAAGAATCCACCTGTTCCACCAAATAAGGCTTTGCCTGCACTCTGAGATCTCATCTCATATGTAACGGTGCTGTCACAGCACAGAAATGCGCCTGTGTTAAGTTTGTATTGAGTGGAACCACCAACGTAAAGATGCTGAATCTTACCTGGAATTGCCGGTGCAATACCAACACGGCCATTGTTGGTTTCACCTGTAGCATGTGTAATGAACATGGATTCGCCTGATGTCAGACTTCTGCCTATTGCACCAAGCAATGCACCAAAGCCACTTCCTTTGGAATTCATCTTTCCTTCCAGGCTGACATCCTGCATGTAAACCATGGAACCACGTTCCATGGTGATTGTTTCTCCGCGTTCTAATGATACTTCAAGCATCGGGCAGTCGGAGTCGCCCAGAATTCTGTAAATCATATTAAGAATATTCTCTCTTTCGTGATTTAATCATATGACTGATCTTTGGAAAATACAATCAGTATATGAAATTCTAAAATAATCTTAATAATAAGATACATTGACAGGTGAGGTATCTAGGAGTATACTGTTTCTTGTAATGAAAAGGGGAAAGCCGTTATGGAAAGAAAACTCTGGAACAGAGATTTTATTCTGCTTCTGCAGGGATGTGCCGTCAGCATGGTCGGAGATATTTTATACAGTGTTGCGATCGGTTATTGGGTGTACGAGAAAACAGGTTCGAATACGCTGCTTGGACTGTTGTCCAGTGTTTCCAGTTTCATGGCAATGTTTCTTTCACCATTTACCGGTTCTATCACAGATAAGCTGAATCGTAAACATGTCATTGTCGGCATGGATCTGATCCGAGGAGTTGTTATGAGTGCCGCTGGAATACTTGCCTTGCAAGATAACCTGACAACATCGATGGTGATTGTGTTTTCTGTCATTGCTGCGTTATGTGCACAGTTCTTTGATCCAAGTGTTGCAACAACAATGATTGATATCATTCCTCATTCACAGATGGTACAGGGACAGTCAGCTTACAATGGGGTATGTTCTCTGATTTCTCTGATTGGTAAGGCAATCAGCGGATTGTTTGTAACGCTGTTTGGTGTTGCGCCGATTATCCTTCTCAATGGAATCAGCTATTTCCTATCAGCATTTACGGAAATGTTTATTCGTATTCCATCTTCAAGTCAGCAGGGTAATGTTGTTACGGTAAGATCTGTCATGCATGATATGAAGAATGCTGTAACAGCAATAGCTGCTGATCCGTTTGTCAGCATGTTTGTACCTGCTGCTCTGATTCTGAACCTGATTGCGGCAGGACCGATGTATATGATTCTTCCGTTCTGTCTGGATAAAGGATTTTCAGTTGATTTCTATGGAGTTCTGATGGCAGTGGAAACAGCAGGATCTCTGATCTGTGTGTTGTTGTTGAGTGTGCTGAAACTCAGTGGAACACAGAGGTATTATGTATTGCTGTATGGATTTGCATTATCACCGATTCTGTATATTATTGCGTATCTGACGCATTCAAGAGTTGTGATGACAGTCATGTTCTTTCTTGGCTGTTTCACCAATACAATGGGCAATGCAGTGTTTAATGCCAGTCTGACGCTTGCTTTGCCTGAGGATAACAGAGGTGCGATCATCGGATTTGTCAAGGCATTCTCCATGGGTGGATGTGCATTGTCATCTCTTGTTTATGGCATGCTGTGTGATGCCTTCTCGATTGTTCCGGTATTTGTTGTGGGAACATTCATGGCAATTATTCCTTCTTTGATTGTATGTCTGAATCAGAAAACAAAGACATTTGTGGAAACACATTGATGTAAAACATAAAGACCATCCAGACTATAAACCCGGATGATCTGTTTTGTTATTCGTCTTTCAGGGAAACAGGTTTACTGATGGAAGGTGAGAGTACAATTCCATATGAAACGGTATATTTTTCTGAGAGTTTTACTGTGTTCATGAATGGAATATGTTCGGCAAATTCAGTTAAAGAAACCATGATTATCTGGTTTTTCAGACATTCGTTGATGGCATCATAACCATGTATGGACGATGGTTGGATCAGTGTATTTCCCTGATTCAGTTTTAAAAGATCGTGATGGAACTGTTGTCGAACAGGTACTGATTCATCCGGGAATGTCATGATCGTCTGGTTTTTCAGATCTCGTATGGATATTTCAGATCGTTGAGATAATTCATGAGCAAAAGGGATCTTCAGGCATATATCTGTAGTTCCGACGGGAATACAGGTAAATTTTGTCTCAATGTCCTGGTGAATAAATGGCAGAATCAGCAGATCCACTGTTTCAAATGCATGGAGGATATCTTTCATGGTTACGAAATCTCTGTCAAAAAACTCTACAGAAACACTGATATCGGTACGATGACGGAAAAAAGGGGAAAGATTATTGTTAATCCTTGAGAAGGGAACAAGAGGCGATGTACCAATACGAATGGATCGGCATGTTGTCAAAAAGTCCTGGTGTTTGATTTTCAAAATGGATTTATGATAGAAATCAATCATCTGCTTTGCATCCTGAAAAAATGATTTACCTTCTGCTGTAGGAAATACACCTTTGTTTGTGCGTTTCAATAGCGGAAAACCTACTTCCTTTTCCAAAGCGTTGATCTGATGCATGATGGCTGGGGCAGAAAGATGTCGGATCAGTCCCGCCTTTGCGAAACTCTGCTCATTGACTACAGCTATGTATGTCATAAGAAAATCAAAGTTCATATTAAACTATCTCCTGCGTTAATTATACTTTAATGCGATATAAAAAAACATGTAATTTACAAATTGTTGAAATACATTATATTAATAGTAAGGGAACAGTTTACCTGATTTATCCAGTCTGAAAGAGGGGACTATTCTTTTGGAGTATGAATGAATTGTCTTGAATGTAAAGGAGGTTTATATGTTGGCTGTAATCGTAGTTGTACTTGAGATAGCTGCATTGGTAATGGCAGTTTATACGATGATCAATGTGAATGCTGTATGTAATGATTATCTGAAGCGTCATCAGTCTGCAGATAACATTCAGAAGACAGAGACTTCAGACAGTGTAACTGTGAATCAGTGAACCAGTCTGATCAGCAGGAACATCATTATACTGTGGCTGTGTATCCTGATTGTTGATCATTTTACTTCATTTAGATTCTGTTTTATGACAGAAGAAGATAATTAAAAACGGAAAAGAAAAGCTGTTACAAAGTGACTGGATGTAACAGCTTTTAATTATTTTGTGATCAGTTTCTGGTCAGGTGTTTTCTGGCAGAAGTGACATATGCTTCTGCATTATCCCTGATCTTCTGGATCTCATCGTCAGTTAATGTACGGATGAGTTTTGCAGGGGATCCGAGAATCAGGCTTTTTTCAGGGAATGTTTTATGTTCTGTGACAATGGAACCTGCTGCCACAATACATTGATTGCCGATCTTTGCTCCATTCATGATAATTGCTCCCATCCCAATCATACATTCATCCCCGATTGTGCAGCCATGGATAATGGCACTGTGACCAATCGTTGTATTTTGACCGATCGTAACGGAATAATCCGGTATACCGGTATGAATCATGACAAGATCCTGTATATTGGTGCGTGATCCGATTGTGATGGAACCTTCATCTCCTCTTAACACTGCGTTGTGCCAGATGGATACATCTTCTGAAAGACTTACTTCACCTGTGATGACAACATTGTTACCTGTGTATATGTTTTTCATATACTGATCATAACGCAGATCGCAGTTGATTCATACTGAAAAATGTGCCAGGGATGTCAAAAACTGACAGAAGGGTGGAAAACAATGTATAATGCAAAGATGAAGAAAAACAGAAACGGACATCTTGTACAGTTTCGATATCGGGATGGTGTACTGTATGGAGAAATCCTGCAGGAAAAGAAAGATGAAGAAGGAAAGCCTGTGTATATGATCCAGGCTGGGGATAAAGTGATACGAGGAATCAGAGAAGAAGATCTGATCCGTGATTATGGAGGTGCGTGATGGATAAAAAGAAAGTATTTCTGACAACCGCATTGCTGGGTGGTGCCTTTGTTGCGTGCGGATTACCATATGGAAGGATTGACTGTGGTATGCAGGAGATTCAGACACAGCGTATGGAAGGGGAACTTCTGATCTGTGTTATTTCTGATGTGCATTGCCGCATGTTTGGCAAAAATCAGAAAAGAATTGTTGCCAGAGTCAGAGCATTTCATCCGGATCTGATCGTCATACCAGGAGATCTTTTCGACTATGAAAGAAACTATGATCATGCATTTGAACTGATCCGTCAGCTGCATGAATATCCGATCTTCTTTGTATCAGGCAACCATGAGATCTATCTGAAACAGGATATTGAATATCTTCGGACACAGCTGAAGAATCTTGGTGTGCATGTTCTGGAAGATACGGGAACTGTCTTTACAAAAGGAAGCAGTCAGATTGAACTGTTTGGTTTAACAGATCATGGCAGAAAAGCAGTGGTGCAGGGATCGGATATCGGAAGACTTTACCACCACGATGGGTTCAGAGTTCTTTTGAATCATCGTCCTGAATTAACGGAAATGTTCAAGGATGCAGATGTGGATCTTACTATCAGTGGTCATGCCCATGGCGGACAATGGAGAATCCCATACATTAATCAGGGTGTTTTCGCACCTGGACAGGGACTGTTTCCTCAATATACAGAAGGAATGCATATACTCGGGAGAAACCATCTGTATATCAGCAGAGGGCTGGCTTCAGGAAGTCCTCTGATTCCACGTCTTTACAACAATCCGGAAATCGGTTTTATCAGAATCAAAGGAAAATGAGAAGCAATGCCTCTCATTTTTTAGAGTGATTCGTTTAATCTTGGTGTGATTTCATTGACCGGTTTTCCATGATACATGTATCTGCGCGTGACTCTGCCGCTGATCAGACATATGATTTCATACGGGATGGTATCCAGCTCTTCTGCCATGGTTTCAAGTGAAATATGCGGTCCGAATATTTCAACAGGAGTGCCTGGAACAATATCATGGTCAAGTCGGATCATGCACTGATCCATGCATACTCTGCCAACCACTTCACACATCATTCCATCCACATAGACATATCTTCCCTGGTTTTTACGGATAAAGCCATCCGCATATCCGATCGGACATGTGCCGATCATTTCATCTTTCTGCGCTGTATAGGTCCAGCCATAACCGACAGACTGTCCTGCCTGTATGGATTTGCTCATGGAAACTTCACTATAGAGTGAAATGGCAGGCTTTAAGCGATCTGTATATGGAGATATGCCATACAGGGAGATTCCGACTCTGCATGCATTGGATATTTCATCTTCAAAGAAGATCGTAGCATCGCTGTTATCGCAATGAATCCATTGAAAGGGATGGTTCAATGAGGCAACAGCTTTTTTGAATTCAGCAAACTGATTGTCTGTATAGCTTCTGTCTTCCTTGTCTGTATTGCAGAAATGGGTGAAGATACCTTCTATACTGCAGCCGCTTTGAAGCAGAAGATCATATGCTTCATGCAGGGTAGCAAGATCTTTAAAACCGATTCTGTTCATACCTGTATCATATGCAAGGTGTACCTTCAGTCCTTTACAATGCAGTCTGCATACCTGGTTTACCCAGGCGGCTGATATAGCTGCAACAGCAATGTTATAGGCAGAGGCGATCGGAATATCTTTAGGATCGACCGGTCCGAGAATAAAAAGATCACCTTCATATCCTTTATTGCGCAGGATCAGAGCTTCATCCAATGATGATACAGCAATCATATCCGCACCAGCTTCAAGACATGTCTTGGCGACCGGATAATCCCCGCATCCATATGCATCTGCTTTCAATACAGCGATAAATTTCTTACCGCAATGTTCTTTGATTGTTCTGACGTTATCATATATGGCGTCAAGATTGACTTCCATCCATGTTTTTCTATACATAGTTGCCTCACGTACATATCCATTGTAGCACGGAATAAGGAATCCATCGCATATCATCCGAAAACTGATGTCATATGCAAAAAAATGTATAACGAAAATTGGCTTATTTATGCAAAAATGAGAGAGTAAGAGGAAGTTTGCAGAAAAAAAGTATAAAAAATTGTTGCGTTTGATAAAGGTGCGTGGTATATTAATTAGGCACTCAGGAAATGAGTCAATCAAAACACATTGGAGGTTTAGCTCAGTTGGGAGAGCATCTGCCTTACAAGCAGAGGGTCAGCGGTTCGAGCCCGTTAACCTCCACCATGTGCCGACTTAGCTCAATTGGCAGAGCAACTGATTTGTAATCAGTAGGTTGTAGGTTCGATTCCTATAGTCGGCACCATTTTATTGGAGACGTAGCGAAGTGGCTAAACGCGGCAGACTGTAAATCTGCTCCCTCTGGGTTCGGTGGTTCGAAACCACCCGTCTCCACCATTTTTAAAAAATCGGAGCTGGTTGACAGCTAGTAATATCGCCAGGCACCCTATTGGGGCATAGCCAAGTGGTAAGGCAAGGGACTTTGACTCCCTCATCGTGAGTTCGAACCTCGCTGCCCCAGCCATTTTTACCACGATGTCTCGGTAGCTCAGGTGGTAGAGCAACTGACTTTTAATCAGTGGGTCGAGGGTTCGATTCCCTTCCGAGACACCATCTATATGCGAGTGTAGTTCAATGGTAGAACGGCAGCCTTCCAAGCTGCATACGTGAGTTCGATTCTCATCACTCGCTCCATCAGAAAACCGTAGAAATACGGTTTTTTTGTTATTTCCGCAATGAGGAACAATGTTTCCGGTAAGTGAAACAGTTTTGTAATGGTTTATGTGTAAACTGTGTTCAGGATAAGGAGATAATAATCATGGGATTTAGAAAAGATTTTTTATGGGGCGGTGCTACAGCTGCCAACCAGTATGAAGGAGGCTGGAATGCATGTGGAAAAGGTGTCAGTTCTTCTGACTGCTGTACAAGAGGTTCGAGAACGGAGCCAAGAAAAGTAACATATCGCACAGAAGATGGCGTTGTACATGCAGATCTGATGTTCGGACTGGATGCACCGGAAGGTGCACAGTTTGGATGTTTTAAAGGCTATGACTATCCAAGCCATCAGGCAAGCGACTTCTATCATCATTATGAAGAGGATATTGCTTTGATGGGTGAAATGGGCTTTAAAACATATCGTATGTCCATTAACTGGACAAGAATCTTTCCGCTTGGTTATGAAGAAGAAGCCAATGAAGAAGGACTTGCTTTCTATGACAGAGTGTTTGATGCATGCCATAAGGCAGGTATTGAACCACTTGTCACACTCTCTCATTATGAAACACCTGTCGGACTGACCAATAAATGGGGTGCATGGGTAGATGCAAGAACAATTGACTGTTTTGTACGCTATGTTAAGGCTGTTGGTGAAAGATATAAGGGAAAGGTCACTTACTGGCTGACATTCAATGAAATCAACTGTCTGAGCTTTGGCGGATGGATGGCAGCTGGTGTTCCTTCCAAAGATCCGCAGAAAATTGCCGATGCTGCAAAACATCAGCTGATTGCCAGTGCAAAGGCTGTACAGCTTCTGCATGAAATTGATCCAGATAATAAAGTAGGAAATATGATCGGATATGCTGTGACATATCCGCATACATGCAATCCTGCGGATGTTCTGAAGTGCTGGAAGTCAATGAATGACTGCTATTTCTACTGTGATGTACAGGCAAGGGGCTATTATCCAGCTTATAAGCTGAAGGAATATGAGAAGAATGGAGTCGTGTTTGAACTGAGTGAAGAAGACAGTGAAACACTGAGAAAAGGAACTGTTGATTTCATTTCCTTCTCCTATTATATGACAAGCTGTGCTTCTGCTGATCCGAAAGTACTGGCAGATCAGGGTGGTAACATGCTGTTTGGTGTCAGCAATCCATATCTGAAAGCGAGTGACTGGGGATGGCAGATTGATCCAACAGGACTCAGACTTGCACTGAACTATATGTATGATCGCTATCAGAAACCGTTGATGATTGTGGAAAACGGTCTTGGGGCACAGGATAATGTGGAAGCAGATGGTTCCATTCATGATGATTACAGAATCAATTATCTGCGGGATCATATCATCGCCATGAAAGAAGCAGTGGATGAAGATGGTGTTGAACTGTGGGGTTATACCCCATGGGGATGCATTGACCTTGTATCCGCTTCTACTGGTGAAATGCATAAGAGATATGGTTTTGTATATGTTGATTACCAGGATGATGGAACAGGGGA
>JAEDEK010000217.1 GCA_016293365.1 Bulleidia sp.
ATGCATAATCACTTTCCGCTAAAGCTGCGATCAATCTGCTGGTCCAATAGAAATTTGCAGTATCAACGTTTATTTCTACTTTGGAAAGATACCCTGGAATGCGATCTGTATTTGCATAGACTGGAATCATTGCATTAAACGGATTTGGACCAAAGCATACCCACTCAACTGCTTTGATTCTTTCAGGTACGTCACTTCTGATCTGATTAATTGTCATGACACCGGTCCTTGCAATACCGATACTTCTGTACATGCCTTTATGATCTGATGTATTGGAAGAATATGGGTTGTATTCTGTACCTTGATAATAAGAAGAGAGTATGTATTTGACATCTTCCACTGTAATTTTTCTTTCAGGTACCAGTGACCATGGGATGTCATCACTTTCCGGTGTAAAGTCTGCGTTGTCTCCATCCCATTGATATGTACGTGGATTGAAGTAACGCGCCATGTACCATGCGCGTGGTGTGTTGTATACATGATCCTGATCATCATGAGATCCGAAAATCAATCGTGGATTGAATGTTCCATCATTGTTTGTATCAAGATGGTTGGCCTCGATAAATTCCTTCAGGTCAGCAGAACACATGTTTTCCTTCTGTCTGCCAAAAGCATCGTCCAGATCAAACCTGTCAAGACCGAACTGATTCGGCATGATGACATATTCTTCATCTTTGACTTTGCGTGCCATCCAGTGATGACCGCCGATGGATTCAAACCACCAGACTTCATTTTCATCATTAAAAGCGATGCCATTTGACTCATAAGTTCCATACTGTTCGATCAGCTGACCAAGTCGGATGACACCTTCTTTAGCTGAGTGGATATAAGGAAGAACAAGAACAACCAGATCTTCTTCACCGATTCCACCAGGAATATCCTTTTCCTTCTTTGACTTTTCCTTACGGTAAGTTACGTATGGATCACATCCAAGCACACGGGCATTTGTTGTGGTTGTTTCAGTTGCTGTCATACCGACATTGGCGGAATTGATACCGGTAGCTGCCCAGATCCCATCTTTCAGATCAACATTAGGGCAGCATGTATACGACATCGGATTGTCAGGCAGATCAATTGTAAGATGTGAAATCACACTTTTATACTTTCGAGGCTGCTTTTCAGGTGGAACAACGACCAGCTTTTTGACATCATAAAAGCCATCATCGTTTCTTGCAATCATGGTTGATCCATCATTGCTCGCTTTTTTACCAACAAGAACTGTTGTACAGGACATAGTTTATTACCTTCTTTCTGCTCACTATTTTACAATAAACCGGAAGAAAAAGGCTGCCAGCTGATTATAGAACAGTGAATAGAAGTTTCATCTGACTGATATGAGTAAAAATGGTAAGATAATACAATTCAGTTTCAGCAGATCATTTACAGGACATAAAAGAAGATAATCAGAATGGAAATTACAATATACGACCGGAAACTGTATCGGGTGGAAATGTCGCAATGTCAAAAGAAATACATGGAACGTCTGTGCAGAGAATATATAGAACTGCTGAGCAGTGAGAAGCTGGGTGCACAACGCTTCTGTGCGATGTATCAAAGAAGCAGCAAGGATCTGTAACACACAGATGTAGCTGTTGAGATGAGTCGATCAACAGCGCTCCGGGATCTTTTTCTCTTATTCATGAAGGTGCAATTACCATGGAAAATCTAAGGGATGAGGTCAGATCCGCCATCCGCATATAACTTATAAAACAGTATTTTTATATTCATACGATCTGAACCAGGAAACGGCTCATTCACAAATGCATACAGTAAATCGAAATGCGCTTTTCCTTATATGCATGAAACGATTCTATGTGCAAGCAAATACTGTGATAAATCTTAGAATTCAATATATCGAACTGAAAAATCAAAAAAACTTTTCATTAGTTTTATCACGTCTGTTTTCCAATCAAGCCGATATATAAGCTAAAATCCGAATGTCTGTTTGATAAAAACATGCATGCATGTGTAACGATCGGAAAAAACAGTGCTTGCCAAAACAAGAGGTATGAGGTAATATAAACGAGCCGTTGGGGAAGACTG
>JAEDEK010000058.1 GCA_016293365.1 Bulleidia sp.
AGACGTACCGTCAGAAAGACAAACACAGACAGTGATAAGTAAGCAGCAGCCTCATCTGAGGCTGCTGTTTTTTTCTGAATCCAAATAAAAAGGAAGGCATTCTGCCTTCCTGAACCATGTTATTTGACTTCTACGATCTTCATCATGTTCGCAGAGCCTTCACCAGTTGGATAGCCTGCGGAAATGATGATCAGCTGACCCTTCTTGACACCATAGTCCTTGGCGAAAAGAGAAGCAAGGTCGTCATCGTTTGTTAATGTATTCTGAACATCAGAGAAGATCGGTAATACACCCCAGTAGGATTCCAGTTTTCTCTGTACATCCTTTGTGAATGTGATTGCAAGAATCGGAACATTCGGTCTGAACTTGGAAATACGACGTGCTGTTGTACCACCCTGTGTGAAGGCTACGATTGCACCGATATTGTCCAGTGTCAAAGTTGCGTCAGAAATAGCGATGGAAACAGCATCCTGAACAGTCTTGTTGGAAGTTGTCTTGAGCCAGTCCAGTCTATCTCTGTAGGAAATGATCTGTTCTGCTTCTTCAACAATCTGGGACATTGTTTCACATGCTTCAACCGGATAATCACCGGCTGCAGATTCTGCCGAGAGCATGACACCGTCAGATCCATCCAGTACTGCATTACATACGTCAGCAGCTTCCGCTCTTGTACATCTTGGGTTATGTGTCATGGAATCCAGCATATGTGTAGCTGTGATTGCAGGTTTGCCGATGATGTTTGCCTGACGGATGATATGCTTCTGATAGATTGGAACAAGCTTTGTCGGGATTTCAACACCAAGGTCACCACGGGCAACCATGACACCATCAGCAGCATCCAGAATGGAATCAACATTGTCATAACCTTCCTGGTTTTCAATCTTGGCGATGATGTTGATATGAGGCTTGCCTTCTTCAATACAGATCTTTCTGATCGCATTGACATCAGATGCACGACGTGTAAAGGATGCGAAGATGAAGTCTACATCCTGACGGCATCCGAAACGGATATCCGCTTCATCTTTCTTGGAAAGGAACGGCATGGACAGCTTGACACCTGGCACATTGCATCCCTTCTTGGATGAAATCGGACCAGCAACTTCTACACGGCACTTCATTTCAGAACCATCATTTTCCAGAACTGTCAGTCTCATCTTACCGTCGTTGATCAGAATGGCATCGCCATGCTTCAGGTCGGAGAACAGTTCCGGAACCTGAATCCAGAAGCGTTCATGTGTACCTTCACATTCAGCCTTTGTGACTGTGACGATTTCGCCGATTTCATAGTTTTCTTCGCCGTTTTTGAATGTACCAAGACGGATTTCAGGACCCTTTGTATCTAATGCAATACCAAGGTTGATACCTGTCACATCAGATACGTGACGGATCATTTCGATGCGCTTTGCATGTTCTTCATGATCGCCATGGCTGAAGTTCAAACGGGCAATATTCATGCCAGCCTTAGCCAGTTCAGTCAGTGTTTCAACGTTTTCAGACGCAGGACCAATCGTACATACGACCTTGGTCTTCTTGAATACATGTGTTTCTTTCATTTTTGATTCTTTCCCCTTTTCTTTTATACCAGTCGATCAAACAGCCTGTACAGCTTTTTACGGCTTCTGCCCGGTCTGCTCAGTGCTTCCTGGATCGGCATGGATGTGATTTCGTTATCGATGATACCGACGCAATGTCCGCCGATGCCTTCCATCAGCAGATCAACCGCCTTCTCACCCATTCTGCTTGCCAGCATACGGTCTGTTGGAGTCGGTGAACCACCTCTTTGGATGTGACCAAGGACAGTTGCACGACCTGAGAAATTCGTATGCAGGGATACTTTTTTAGCTAAAGCATCCACATCACAAATCTTTTCAGAAATGATGACAATGGCGTGGTTTTTATGAACCGCATCACCAAGATATCTCAGCTTTTCAAGCAGTTCGAGCTCATCATATCCGGTTTCAGGTGATACAACAATTTCAGCACCACAGGAAATTGCAGTATACAATGCCAGATCACCGCAGTGATTCCCCATGACTTCTACGATGGAGCAGCGATGATGTGAGCTGGAAGTATCTCTGAGCTTATCCACATTCTCGATGCATGTATGAAGTGCTGTATCAAAACCGATTGTAAAGTCAGTACCAGGGATATCGTTATCGATGGTACCCGGCAGACCGATACAGTTGATGCCCTTGCGCGTCAAAGAAAGAGCACCACGATAGGAACCGTCTCCTCCAATGACAACAAGCGCTTCAATTCCTTCGCGCTTCAGATTTTTGATGCAGATGTTTTGAATCTCGTCCTCACGGAATTCAGGCAGACGTGCAGAACCAAGACGTGTTCCGCCCATCGTCAGAATATCAGACACTGCATTACGTGTCAGAGGTTCAAAGCTGGATTCCATCAGACCACGATAGCCATCATGAACTCCGATTACCTCAACACCATTGTTCAGGGCAATTCTTGTAACAGCACGGATAGCCGCATTCATACCAGGAGCGTCACCACCGGATGTTAATACACCAATTTTTCTGACCATATTCCTTCCTCCGAATACCCTATTATCATACCATGTTTTTTATCGATCAAATACGTGTTTTTCTGCGATCTTCTCCTAAAAGCGTTTTCATTTCAGACATATTTTCAATGCGCTCGATCAGACGTTCCGCTTTCATTCTTTCCATGTTTCCACCACGGGTCATCATGAAGTGTTCCTTGAGGGTATTCATGTCCTCATTGGATGTAAACCATGTCGTCAGATGATTGTCATACCGTCTTGAAAGGACCGGTAACAGAATGGAATCCCTGTTCCATTCACTGACCTGTTCTGCACCGATATCATCCAGAACAAGCAGATCACAGTATCCCATCCGTTCCACTTCACGATCATACTCCCCTGTTTTTACCATTGAAGTGATTCTTCTTGTGAAGGATGGATAGTGGACGAAGCATACCTTTCTGTCGTGCATGGCATAATAGTTGGCAGCACATGCAGCAAGATATGTCTTGCCTGTTCCCATCGGACCACACAGATACAGTCCCTTTTCCTCCATGGCGGCAGAGACACATGTCTGCCATAGGTCTGCATACTCTGCAGATTCTCCTTTCAGATTGATTCTTGAAAAGGTAACGGTAAACAGATCCTGCGGCATATCATTGATGAGAAAGCAGGAAAGATGACTTCTTTCCTTCAGCTTTTCTCTTTCAAACCTGCATGCCTTCTTTTCAATCTGCAGCACACCATCATAGACAGGATTATCAAAATAACCTCTGATTGCCTGCCTGCATCCGGTAAGTCCATTACAGCTGATGCATGGTGCAAAATGATCCAGCCATGTTTTCATCTTCCATGGATTGGCACGGATCACGGATTCATCCAGTCCGTTTTCACTCATGACTGCCCTGACATAACCATTGTTCAACAATGATACAATCAGTTCCTGTGTCTGTGTATCGTCCATTCCACCTTGGCTGTTTGGTATTCTGACTTCCCGCATCATTTCTCCATTTCCTTCTGCATCTGCTGCAGAATCTTCAGTTTCTCATCACTCACGGTTTCCATGTCACCCTGTTTGCGACTGTGCCAGTACTGCGGCATGGCAACTTCCCGTCTGTTTCCATTTGCAGGACTGCTGCGCTGTGGCGGTTTCTGATCCGCTCTGGCAAGTTCATCCAGTGCCTTCTGTTTTGTATCAATTCCTTTTCGTGCCCATGTACCAGCCATTTTCCCGATATAATTGACATTCAGTCTGTTATCACACTTAGCAAGAACATATTCCAGCAGTACATTGATGACCTCATTTGGAAAATGCATGTCCTTGCCAAGGGTATCGATGACCATACGGTCTGATTGCGACAGTGTCGTCCCATTCTGTCGGTTCATCAGAAAGGATACCGGTGACATATCATATGGATCACCCTGATCTTTGATCTTTTCCGGTTTCTCCTTCCGGCACAGGATATCAAACCTGCGTCCATCAAATGACATCTGCTCCAGATTCACACAATGACAGACAAGTATACTCATCCGTTTTGGTGAAATACCATACAGTGTAGCATTATGACCGATCTGATACATGGTTTCCTGGGTACGCAGTTCCGGCGGAAAGACAAGAGATGATGTATTGACAAGAAAGGTTTCATAGTCAAAACGGATTGTCTCATCATCACTGCCGCTGAAACTGTATCTTGGTGTTACAGTGATATATTCTGTTTCGTTATCAAAATCATCATCCACAGTGTTGCGTGTCTGTACGGTGATTTCCTGATACTGATCCACAGGTACTGCCGATTCACAAAGCAGTCCCTTTGTCAGCACTGCCTGCTTTTCCCCGACTGCTTCGGTATACATTCTGCACATATAGGAAGAAGCAAAGAATTCCTGAGGTCCCATCGGCTGATTCAGCATGTAAACATAACTGTCATGGTTTTTCCCCTGTTTCCGGAATGTGCGTACAAGCATATACGCTTCCAGACGCATCCTTGCTCTCTCGAATGTATCGGCAGAAATATTCTGCATCAGCGTAAACAGTCTTCTATGTTCCAGAGCTGTCGTGTGGCGGGATTCTGCCATCATTGTCAGATATACCAGAATACCATCCCCGCCGACTAACGGCTGATACAGCATCATAAAACCGGAGAGCCGATCGGACGACATCCCCGTCATGCAGCTGATGCGATATGTATCATTTGCACGAACACTCATTGTCTGCGTGTTTCCTTTCTGAGCTGCGCCAGCCATGTATTGACTGCTGTATTCAGCTGTTTCAGATCTCCGTCATTTTCAATGACTGTATCCGCTTTCCCTTTCTGTATTTCCGGATCAATCTGACAGCTGTAGCGATCAAGGGCCTGCTGTCTTGTATATTCACGATCTTCCATCATCCGTGTCAGTGCAGTTTCCTTCTGACATGTCACAACACAGATTTGATCAAATTCCTTTTCCATGCCAGCTTCAAACAGCAGTGGAACTTCAGCAAATACAAACGGTTCACTGCTTAAAGATGCAAAGAAACGGCGCATGCCTTCTATAACATAAGGATGTACAATTTCATTGACACAAAGACGTTTGTTTTCATCCTGAAAGATCAGCGATGCCATTTTCTGTCTGTCAATATCACCACCATCATCCAGTACATCCTTACCAAGAACAGATACAAGCCTGTCAAAACACGGATTACCTGCATGTGTTGCCATTTTTGCATACTGGTCACAGTTGAATACTGCAAACCCGTGTTTTTTCAGAAGTATGGATACGGACGTCTTGCCGGAAGCAATCGTACCTGTAATTCCGATTTTTCTCATGAAACCTCCTATTTCTGACATTGCGGACAGTAGTAACTGGAACGTCCGCCGATTGTTTTAACTTTGATCAAACAGCCGCAGACCCGGCAGATCTTCTGTGTATGTACCATGCAGGAAAGCTGAAACCTTCCGGTTACACCAAGAGATGATACATAGGAGCGGATGGTTGTACCACCAGCCGCTATGGCTTCCTGCAGTATTCTGCGTGTTTCACTGACCAGATGCTCCTCATCCGCCTTTGTGATTCTGCTGCAGCTTCTTCCTGGTCTCAGTCGACAGGCAAACAGAATTTCATCGGCATAGATATTGCCGATACCTGCCACAAAGCTTTGATTCAGCAGCAATGATTTCAATGGCAATGTCCTGCCCTTTCGAAAAGCATGGATATAGGAAGCGGAGAACGCTTCATCAAATGGTTCAGGACCAAGGTCATGGAAGTGATCAAAACAATGATCGGCTTCGAACAGTTCCATTGTACCAAACTTTCTTGTATCCATGTAGCGCATCTGTCTGCCGTCGGACAGATCAAAGATCACATGCATGTGAGGATTAATCGGATCGTCCGGATTCTGCAGATAGAATCTGCCTTCCATGCGCAGATGACATACCAGTGTGCATGTATCCATCCGGAAGATCAGATACTTCCCTCTTCTTTCAAACCTGCGGAAGGCATTTCCTTTCAGTGTATGAATAAATGATTCCAGCTCTGCATGAATCATTTTCGGATAAAAAACTGTGACATCTGTAATGACAAGATCCTGGATCTGATGATGCAGTGTATCCAGGACTGTCTGTACTTCCGGTAATTCAGGCATTATTTTGCCTCATACCATGTATGTCCTGTCGCACATTCTACAGACAGAGGAACCTTGAGTTCCATTGCTTTGGACATGCCTTCTTCAATGATCTGCTGCATGATTTCAGTCTCATTTTCCGGTACATTGAAAATCAGTTCATCGTGTACCTGCAGAATCATCCTGCTGGATACACCTTTTTCCTTCATCATACGGTCAATACGGATCATCGCAATTTTGATCAGATCTGCTGCCGTACCCTGAATCGGTGCATTCATTGCAGCACGTTTGCCGAATTCTCTTTGCATGTACTGCGAAGCATGAATTTCCGGGATTTCTCTGCGTCTTCCGCATAGAGTACTGACATAGCCCTTCTTTTCACAGGACTTTACAACACCATCCATGTATGTACGGATGCCAGGATATGCACGATAATAGGATTCAATAAATGCTGCAGCCTCTTTTCTTGTCGAATCGATCTGTTCTGAAAGACCAAAGTCGGATATACCATAGACAATTCCGAAGTTGACTGCTTTTGCCTTACGGCGGTCAGCCGGTGTGACTTCCTCTTCTTTTTTACCGAATACATCCATCGCAGTCCGTGTATGAACATCCACATTATTACGGAATGTTTCAATCAGTGTTTTTTCATCTGCCATATGTGCAAGAATACGCAGTTCCACCTGATGATAGTCACAGGAAATCAATACGCATCCATCATCCGGTATAAATGCCTTGCGGATGATACGTCCTGCCTCATCCCGAACAGAAATGTTCTGCAGATTCGGTTCTGAGGAAGACAGTCTGCCTGTCTGAGTGGCACATTGATTATAGATGGTATGGATCCTTCCATCCTTCTGAATGTATTTCTGCAGACCATCAGAATACGTACTGTAGATCTTGGCATATTTCCGGTATGTAAGAATATGTGGAATGATCGGATGCACATCCTTGAGTTTCAGCAGCATATCTGCCGAAGTGGAACGTTTCTTTCCACCATACAGACCAAGATCATCATATAATACTTCACCCAGCTGTTTTGGTGAATTCAGATTGAACTTCCTGCCAGCCAGTTTATAAACAGCTTCCGCTTCCTGATTCATTGTCGAAAGCGTATCTTTTGAGATCTGATCCAGGACACTGCTGTCACAACGGATTCCCGTTTCTTCCATACCGGCAAGAATCCGTGTCAAAGGCAGTTCCATATCACGATACAGGGAAACCATATCATATTCCTTCAGTTTTTCATCAAAACGGTCTCTGCACTGTATGATGAAATCTGCCCATGCACAGCCATGTTCCAGCTGTTTTTCCTCATCAATGATCAGCACAGGTCTGTTTGGTTTTCCATAGACATCCGCAAAGGTATATGGTTCCTTCATACCGCACATATCCTTGATCTTTTCGGTAGATGTCAATGTGGAATCAGCCAGATTCGCCATGATCATCACATCATCATGCCAGATGATTTCAATGCCGGCTCTGATACATAAACGCATTGAACGCTTGATATCATAGCCGATCTTGTATGGTGTTTCAGCCGATAGATACTGCAGGAAAGCCTGATCCGAATACGCATCCTGGGCTGTGATATAAACTGCCTGCATGCCATCGGACAGTGCAAATCCATGGATTACAGAAGTATCCACAGATCCTGGATCATCATCCAGATAGATGGCACAGTCCTTTTCAAGCAGACTGGAAGGTACAGTTTTCACCATGGTATGAGAATGAACCGGCTTTTCTTCTTTCCCTTCATCTGTCTGACCTATCTGCATATCCGCAAATCTCTGTGACAGTTTTTTCATCTGCAGAGACTCCAGAAAAGATACTACTCCTTTATAATCCGGAGTAAAGGAAAGCTGTTCCTGAGTAAAATCAACCGGAACATCGGTTCTGATGGTTGCCAGCTTTTTGGAAAGCAGTGCACTGTCATGTCCAGCAATGACTTTCTTTCCAAGGGCACCTTTGATGTTTGTTTCATTGGCCAGTACATTTTCCACACTGCCGTATTCCTTCAACAGCTTCAGTGCAGTCTTTTCACCAACCCCTGGAATACCGGGATAGTTATCACTGGCATCTCCCATCAGTCCTTTCAGATCAATAATCTGAGGTGGTGTGATGCCATATAGTTCTTCAATTGCCTGCGGGGTCATTTCATCCATGTTGGTCAACCCCTTCTTCATCAACAGCACTGTTGTCTTATCATCAACAAGCTGCAGCAGATCGTGGTCACTTGTCAGAATATAGGTTTCCGTATCCGGATACAGGCGGGATACCGTACCGATCAGATCATCCGCTTCAATATCCTTCATTTCCACCCAATGGATACCGAAAGATGTCAGAAATTCACGGGCGAGAGAAAACTGCGGAATCAGCTCTTCCGGTGTTTCTCTTCTTCCGCCTTTATAATCAGCAAACAGATCATGACGGAATGTATGTTTGCCTGCATCAAAAGCAACCATGAAACCATCCGGTTTTACGATCTCAATTGCTTTGGCAAGCATGGATGCAAAGCCGAATACCGCATTGACAGGTGTTCCATCCTGAGTTGTCATGGATATACCTGAACCATATGCAGTGGCATAGAATGCGCGGAACAGCATTGCATTTCCATCGGTCAGTAACAGTTTTTTCATTCATTTTCCTCCTGGTGATCGCTGATGGTATTCAGCATGACACTCAGATTCTGATACATGAGTGACAGGTAGTCCTTTCCTTCCAGTTCTTCATTTTCAGAAAGGCAGGACAGATTGGACAGTTCGATTCTGGTCAGAGAACAGTCAGACTGTATTCGATAGAACAGTTCTGTCATCTCTTCATTCATATTGGATTCAAAAACAATGTAACGGACATTGTTTTCAATGATTGTCTTTTCGATTTCCTGGATCTGTTTCTCGTCCGGAAGTACACCATACATGGACTGTACAACAGGATATACACTGATCCCATATGATTTCTGCCAGCATCCGAAACTTGGACTCATCGTCACAATCGAAAGACCGCTGTGGGCCTTTAATACCTGATACTGCGCATCCAGTGCAATCAGATCATTCTGCAGCGAAACATAGTTTTCATGAATGACGTTTTTTGAGGAAGGATAGCGGTTTTCAAGCCACTGGCAGATTTCTTTCGCCATTGAAAGCATCGTAATCGGATCCAGCCACAGATACAGATCCTGGCGTGGCAGATCAATATGTTCAAATGCGACGCCGTTATAATACGGAACTGTTTCATAAATGGTATTGCCGTTATCATCTTCGTAGGACTCATACCTGCCATATTCATATACGGCATTTCCTTTGGAAAGGTCTATTGTGTGAACACCGATATTTTCAATGGATGATTCAAAAACCTGATAGTACGGTTCCAGATTACCGATATGAAACAGGACAACAGCCTTGTTCAGCCTGTTTTCATAATCAGCTGTAATGGTTGCATTCTGCACCATCGCATAACTGTTTTCCTGTATGGACTGATATG
This sequence comes from Bulleidia sp., assembly GCA_016293365.1. Classification (GTDB taxonomy): domain Bacteria; phylum Bacillota_I; class Bacilli_A; order Erysipelotrichales; family Erysipelotrichaceae; genus Bulleidia. The sequence goes on from JAEDEK010000058.1 coordinate 9,582, forward strand.
GGACATCCTTTGTTGTCAGACGGGAAAGAATATATCCGATCGGATATACCGTATAAGCAATACGGGTACGCCTTGTCTGAGTGCATCCACCAAGGGAAATACACAGGCAAAGTGTAATCATCAGCTGCAGCACCCGTCTGGTCATGAGGCACCTCCTTCTTTTCGGATGAATACGTTATAGATGGAGCGGATGGAAAGAAATGCCGGGATTGCGGCAATGATTCCGGTTGCGCCAAACAGTGTACCACCTACAAAGATACTGAACAGTGACCAGAGTGGAGTGACACCTGTATTGTGTGAATGAACAAGAGGTGCAACGACATATTCATCCACAAACGAAAGAACAACAATCAGAAGAACAAGAATCAGGATACGTACAGGTTCAAGTGTCAGAGCTGTCAGAATGCCAAGACAGTTGACGACCGTCGGTCCAAGATACGGTATCAGCAATGACAAAGACGTCAGTAAGGCAAGAATCATCCAGTCTGGATGTCCGATCAGCAGATATACCAGGGAGTATTCAAAAAAACGGATCACCATCAGTATTGCCATGGAATGAATATAGCTGCCTACCTCATAGTCCATGACAGTCAGACAGCTGGAACACAGTTTGGATATTTTCCCGACACTGCGTTTGATATGATATTTGATCTGATGCCAGCCAAAGCACATGAAAATGGAAATGACTGTCGTCAGGATTGTCTGTACAATCAGATTCATGGCCGCTCCAACCAGATCCGGAACCGTTCTGGAAATGGCAGGCAGAATATCCTTCAGATCATTGATAGAAGCTCTTGCCCCTTCAATCAATGAAGAGAACCATACTGGAACACCTTCTGAATAAACATCCACAGTATGGTACAGCCATGTCAGTCCGTTGACAACAGATGTCAGAAGATCACTGATTCTGGAAATGACCATCGGTACGATGGAACCCAACAGCCAGATCAGTCCCAGTATGACAATCACATAGATAATCGGAATGCTGATGTTTCTGCCGATACCTTTCCCTTCCAGATAATTGGCAGGCTCTGAAAGAATATAGGCAATCAGAAAGCCGATCAGAAACGGAGTCAGTACTGACTGCAGTACCGATATGACATAGGCCCAGATGGACCATGTCTGTTTGATCAGTAAGACAATCACAAACAGCAGCGCAATCCGTACCAGAAGTTCGATGGAGACTTTTGTATTGAAACTTTTAATATATTCTTCCAGTCTGTTCATCGTTTCACTCTCCTGCAGAAATGCCTTCCTGCATCATTTGTGTCAGAACGGCAGCACGCTGCGGCACTGTATAGTTCAGATGATTCTGTACAGTATCCTTTGCCTGATCCATGATCATGGAAGCCAATATCATTGCTTTGAGGATACGGTCTTCCGTGATTCTGCCCACAAAAACATTGCGCAGCAGGATCTTGCCGATCTCCTGTCTGCATTCTGCATAATATGTATGATTTCTGCCATGCATGGTAATTGCCTGTATCATTTTTTTATTGATATCAAAAAAACGGAGAATCTGAAAAACAGCACGATCTGTATGAAGGAACAGCTGACGCAGATAAGGAATCAGAGTCTGAACTGTCAGTTCAATGAAGTCATCCTGAATTCCTTTCTGTACCTGATGGACATCCGAATAATGAGCATAGAAAGTTGCACGGGAAAGTCCGCTTTTTTCAATCAGCTGTGATGCCGTAATAGCTTCCTGTGGATTTTCACTCGAAAGTTCCAGATATGCCTGGCAGATTGCCCTTCTTGATGATATGACATCTCTTCTTTCATTCATAAAAACCTCCGGTCAAATTACTGACATTTTACAATGATTTTGAAGGACTGTGAAGTGATTGCCCTGAAAAAAGGAAGGCACGCAACTTTCCGTGTCTTCCTGATTTCAATCAGCTTCTTCTTTTCTGAAGTGCCAGATAACCTGCTGCAGCAAGTGCACCAGCAAGAGCATGAACTGATAACCGGATGTATGTGTATTACCCTGTACATCGGTTGGCGGACTTACCTTGCCGGCATCCATTGCCATCCACTTCCACTCATTGAGACTGTCAGTGCATGAAGTGCAGTAGT
>JAEDEK010000059.1 GCA_016293365.1 Bulleidia sp.
GTAATACAACAGAGATTGTAAAAGAGTACATCCAAAACCAGTGACGCTGAATTCATCACCGCCCTATGAGGACGGCGTACTCTTCTTATTGCTTATAGATACAATCCGTATCAAAGAGAAAGGCAGCTTTATTCAGCTGTTTTTTCCAGCATGATCGGATGGAAATGATCGATCAGGAATGCACCAATCGGAGCTGTAATGACAATGGCCAGTACCGCAACAGATAAAATAAGATCTCCACAGGAAAGACCATTGGCCAAAGGCACTGCACCGATGGCTGCCTGAACAGTCGCTTTCGGCAGGTATGCCATGACACAGAATACCCTTTCCTTTGTGGTAAGTTCTGTTTTCAACAGGCTGAACCATACACCAACCGTTCTGAATACAAGTGCGCCGAAGATCAGAAGCACTGCCATCATACCGGCATTTGCCATATACCGGATATCCACTGCTGCACCAACAAGAACAAACAGAACCACTTCCGCACATAACCAGATCTTCCCGAACTTCTGTGATAAACGTGAAGAAACAGAAGGAATACATTTGAGCTTAAGCACCACTGCCATTGCGGTAACAGCCAGTAATCCCGATACTGCAACAATACCATCCAGGGCATTTTCCACACCGATCAGCAGGAAGGATACACCCAGAATGATAATGACTTTCATGCTGTTGCGGACGGTATTTTTTCCATCATGCATTGTTTCAAAAAACATCCATACAAGATAACCGGCAACCGCACCAAGCAGTAATCCAAGCACAATGGATACAGGTACATCCAGCAGCTGAGCCACCTGGAATGTACCGCCTTTGTTCATGGAAAGAAAGGCACTGAATAACACAATGACAAAGATATCATCGCAGCTGGCTCCGGCAAGAATCATCTGGGGAATGCTTTTCTCTGTCCCGTAACCTGTTTCCATTAACTGTACCATCCGTGGTACAACAACAGCAGGTGATACAGCCGCAAGAACACTTCCCAACAACAGTGCTTCAGCAGAATCGATCTGAAACAGCATCGGCGCAAGTACTGCATAACCGATGATTTCAAATACAGCCGGAAGAAATGACATCAGCACTGCAGGTCTGCCAACCTGTTTCAGATCAGCAAGATTCAAAGACAGTCCTGCTTTGATCAGAATGATGACAAGGGCGATCTTTCTCAGATCTGCTGAAATCGAAAGAATGGAAGGATCTAATAGATTCAGCACATATGGCCCACACACCATCCCTGCAGCAAGCATACCGACAATTCTGGGCAGCTTCAGCTTTTCCGTGATGGCAGCAGAAGCCAGCCCGACAAGAAATACAATACCAAGTGAAACAATCATCTTTTTCCCTCCTGTAAACAAAAGACTGATGACCACGATCAAAAAGGATCGCAGAAGTCATCAGCCTGTAAAGCGGTTCAGGTTTTACCCTTGGGAGAACTTCATTCCCGATAAGTATATTAGCACAGAATGTTATTCTGTTGCACCGTATTCTGCATAATATGCATCAATACGGGACAGCAGATCTGCATCGAGTGCATTTCTTTCCTTGAGGATTTCAACAACCTCAGGCATGGAAACGATTGCAGCAGCCTTGAATCCATACAGATCTTCGATTTCAGAAAGTGCAGTCTTATTGCCCTTACCCTTTTCATTTCTGTTGAGGGAAACAATCAGACCTTTGATTTCCACATCTGCCTGGCTTCTGACGATCGGTACTGTTTCTTCCATGGACTTGCCGGAAGTTGTCACATCTTCGATCATGATGACACGATCCCCATCCTTGAGCTTGGAACCAAGCAGGATACCTGTATCACCATGGTCCTTGATTTCCTTACGGTTGGAGCAGTAACGTACTTCCTTACCATACAGTTCATCAATTGCCAGTGCTGTTACAACAGCTAATGGAATACCCTTGTAGGCAGGTCCAAACAGCACATCAAAATCCAGACCGAAATTATCATGGATTGCCTTTGCATAGTATCTGCCAAGCTCATGGAGCTGTTTGCCTGTTACGTAGGCACCTGCATTCATGAAGAACGGACTCTTTCTGCCGGATTTCAGTGTGAAATCACCGAACTTGAGAGCCTTCGCATCCAGCATGAATGACACAAATTCCTTCTTGTAGTCTTCCATCAGTTCATGGCCTCCTCAATCATTCTGTATGTTTCATATGGGTTTTCAGCCTTCGTAATGGAACGGCCTACAACGATCATGTCACATCCCTGTTCCTTTGCGTATTCCGGAGTTGCGACGCGCTTCTGATCATCAACGGAGTTGTTTGCCAGTCTGATACCAGGAGTGACTGTCAGGAAATCATCACCACATGCTTCATGGATTGCCTTTGCTTCATGGACAGAGCATACAACACCATCCAGACCAGCTTCCTTTGCATTTCTTGCATAGTGAACAACAGTATCGATGACTTCACCTGGGATGCCGAGTTCTTCATTCATTGCTTCCTGGGAAGTGGATGTCAGTACTGTGACACCGATCAGCTTGGCAGGTTCCTGTCCTTCCGGTGTACCTTCAATGATGCCCTGCTTTGCTGCCTTCATCATTTCGATACCACCTGCGCAATGGCAGTTGACAATATCAACACCAAGTCTGGCAAGATTCTTCATACCACCCTTAACGGTGTTTGGAATGTCATGGAGTTTGAGATCAAGGAAAACCTTGTGGCCTGCAGCCTTGACTTCCCTTACCATGTCAAGACCGCATGCATATGTCAGTTCCATACCGATCTTGACATACACCGGTTCATCGAACTTCGCAAGGAAGTTCAGTACTTCTTCTTTGCTGGAGAAATCCAGCGCTACAATTGTTCTGCTCATCTTACTAATCCCTTTCCTATTGCTTCTTTTACAGATGTATTTCCATATTTTTCCAGTACTTCCGGCAGCTGCTCAATGATTGCCAAACAGACATATGGATCGATGAAGTTTGCTGCACCGACTTCTACCGCACTTGCACCGGCATATAGATATTCCACAACATCCGCAGCGTTGGAAATACCGCCCACACCGATGATCGGAATGCTGACAGCCTGTGCACACTGATAGACACAGCGGATTCCCACCGGTTTGATGGCCGGTCCTGAAAGACCTCCTGTGCCGTTGGCCAGTAATGGTTTGGCTGTACGTAAATCCATGCGCATGCCAAGTAATGTATTGATCATGACCAGTCCATCTGCACCAGCCTTTTCACACGCCTTTGCGATGGATACGATATCGGTAACATTCGGACTCAGCTTGACGTAAACCGGTTTTCTGGCAGCTGCTTTGGCACGACGTGTCATTTCCGCAGCAAGTTCAGGACTTGTACCAAGTCCCATACCGCCATGTCTGACATTCGGACAGCTGATATTCAGCTCATATGCCTTTACGACTGGATTATCATTCATCTTTTCGATCACTTCGATGTAATCTTCTTCTGTTGCTCCGGCAATATTGGCAATGATTTCCGTATCAAACTGTGACAGGAACGGAAGTTCATTTTCAATGATCCAGTCAACACCATGATTCTGTAAACCGATCGCATTCAGCATACCCATCGGTGTTTCGGCAATTCTTGGTGTCGGATTTCCGAATCTTTCCTTTGGGGTTGCGGACTTGATCGCAATACCGCCAAGCTTTGAAAGATCATACAGTTCAGCAAATTCTCTGCCATATCCAAAGCAGCCACTGGCTGGAATGATCGGATTCTTCAGGTTCAGTCCTGGAAGTTTCACAGATAAATCCATTACAGCACCACCTTTCCGATTTCAAATACAGGTCCATCCTTACATACACGCTTTGCCTGTCCGTTTTCATCCTGGACAACACATCCCATACATGCACCCATGCCGCATGCCATGCGTGCTTCCAGAGATACATATCCATCAGAATATGTGGAAGCTACCGCCTTTAACATCGGTAATGGACCACAGGCAAGAACAAACGGAACGTCAATACCGTTTTCATCAATGGCATCCATGACAGTGCCCTTTGTTCCAAGGCTGCCATCCATGGTAGCAATACAGACATTGGCTCCTGTTTCCTTCAGTCTTTCCACAAGGATGGCATCTTCTTTCGTATTGAAACCAAGTACTGCCGTCACGTTGTTTCCATTTAAAATATACTGTTTTGCGGTCTCGACCAGAGGTGGTACGCCAACCCCTCCACCGATCAGTACAACATCTCTGTCCTTAACAGGAAAGCCTGTACCAAGAGGACCAAATAGACTGATGGATTCATTTTCCTTCAGCTGTGATAAGACAGCTGTACCTTCACCGACTGTTTTATACACAAGTACCAGGTGGTTATCATCCAGTACTTCAGATACGGAAATCGGACGACGAAGATAGAATCCCGGTACCTGTACCTGAACAAACTGACCACACTGTACCTGTGAAGCAATGGATGTATGAAGAACCATTCTGTACACATCCCTGCTGATTTTTTCATTGGATCTGACAACTGCGTAACAAACCTGCATTATTTCCCCATTTCATTCATGGAAATCATTGAGAAACTCAAAGATTCCAGTACTGCACAAAGTGCATTGCATGTATCCAGAGATGTCATACAGGAAATGTTGTTTTCTGCAGACACTCTGCGAATCAAAAATCCGTCAATAGAAGAGTTCTTCTGGGCATTGTCGATTGTGTTGACCACAAAGGATACCTTACCCTTACGGATAATATCCAGAACATCCTCATCTTCACTGGATTCGGAAATCTTCTTGGCATCATGGACAAACAGACCATGTTCACGGAAATACTTTGCCGTACCTGCCGTTGCATAAAGACCATAACCGATGGAATACAGTCTTCTTGCGATGCCAAGTGCTTCTTCCTTGTCACCATCAGCCACTGTAATCAAGGCTGCTCCATAGTGTGGAATCTGTACACCGGAACCGATCAGTGCCTTATACAGTGCCTTTTCAAATGTTGTATCACAGCCAAGTGCTTCGCCTGTAGACTTCATTTCAGGGCCGAGTACGGTATCGACACTTCTCAGCTTGGCAAAGGAGAATACAGGTGCCTTGACATAAACATGACCTTCATCTTCTTTATGGTAGCCTGGTGTATACCCCTGCTGTTCAATGGACTCACCAAGTACTGCCTTTGTGGCAATCGTGCACATCGGTACACCTGTGATTTTGGACAGGAATGGTACCGTACGGGAAGATCTTGGATTGACTTCCAGTACATATACCTTTTCATCTTTATCTACAATGAACTGAATGTTGTACAGGCCGACAAAGCCGAAGCCCTTACCGATTCTTTCACCATAGTCAATGATTGTCTTTTTGACACTGTCACTTAATGTCTGTGTCGGATAGACGGAGAAGGAGTCACCAGAGTGAATACCAGCTCTTTCGATATGTTCCATGACACCTGGAATATATACATTCGTGCCATCTGCGATCGCATCGATTTCACATTCCTTACCAAGGACATAACGGTCAACCAGAATCGGAGAATCATGAGAGATTTCCTTAACGGCTGTTGCCATATAAACCTTCAGTTCTTCATCGTCATTGACGATTTCCATGGCTCTTCCACCAAGTACATAGGAAGGTCTGACAAGAACCGGATATCCGATCTTATGTGCAATTTCAAGGGATTCCTCAACCGTATAGGCTGTCATGCCTTCCGGCTGCGGGATACCAAGCTGATCGAGCATCGTTTCAAATTCATGTCTGTCTTCTGCCTTGTTGATGGCATCCAGGCTTGTACCAAGAATTCTGACACCATGTTCTTCCAGACTTGCCGCAAGGTTGATGGCAGTCTGACCACCGAACTGTACAATGACACCGATCGGCTGTTCCAGGTCAATGACATGCATGACATCTTCTGTTGTTAATGGTTCAAAATAGAGCTTATCGGAAATGGAGAAATCGGTTGAAACGGTTTCCGGGTTGTTGTTGATGATGATGGCTTCATACCCTTCATTATGCAGTGTTTCAATACAGTGAACCGTTGCATAGTCGAATTCAACACCCTGGCCGATCCGGATCGGACCGGAACCAAGTACGATGATCTTTTTACGATCAGATACTTCAGATTCGTTTTCCTTTTCGTATGTGGAGTAGAAGTATGGTGTTTCAGACACGAATTCCCCGGCACATGTATCTACCATCTTATAGACAGGCATGATGCCGTTTTCCTTTCGAAGACGATACAGGTCAATTTCCTTCATGCCCCATGCAGAAGAAATGTAACTGTCCGCAAAGCCATACATCTTCAGCTTCTTTAATAAGGCAATATCCTTCGGTTGAGCTTTCATCTCTTCTTCCAGATCGATGATTCTTCGGATATGTTTCAGAAACCAGTAATCGATATTGGTGAGCTTCTGAATTCGATCCAGATCATATCCCTTTCTCATCCATTCTGCGATGGCGAAGATTCTTTCATCATCTCTTTCCTTGATCTTCAGATACAGCTCTTCTTCCCCCAGCTGCTTCAGATCCTTCTTTTCGATGTGATCCACCTTGATTTCAAGAGAACGTACAGACTTGAGGAATGCTTCCTCAAATGTTCTGCCGATGGACATGACTTCACCAGTCGCCTTCATCTGTGTGCCAAGACGTCTGTCACCGTTCGGAAACTTGTCAAATGGAAGTCTTGGGAACTTGCAGACAATATAGTCAATCGCAGGTTCATAACATGCATAGGATGTACCTGTGATCGGATTGATGATTTCATCCAGTGTCAGCCCTACCGCAAGCTTTGCGGAAATACGGGCAATCGGATAACCGGTTGCTTTGGATGCCAGGGCAGAAGATCTGGAAACACGCGGGTTGACTTCAATCACATAGTAACGGAAACTCTTTGGATCCAGTGCCAGCTGAACATTACATCCTCCACAGATTCCAAGTGCACGGATGATCTTGAGGGATGCATTACGCAGCATCTGATTTTCACGGTCTGTCAGAGTCTGAACAGGAGCCACAACAATGGAATCACCTGTATGAATTCCAACAGGATCGAGGTTTTCCATATTACATACGACAATGGCATTGTCACTGGAGTCACGCATGACTTCATATTCGATTTCCTTGAATCCGGCAATGGACTGTTCAACCAGAATCTGGTTGACCGGAGACATCTTGATCCCCGAATCCGCAATCGCTCTTAATTCCTCTTCATTGTGGACAAAACCACCACCTGTACCACCTAATGTATAGGCAGGTCTGACAACAAGCGGATATCCTTCTCTGCCCGCAAATGCCACTGCTTCCTCAATGGAATGGCAGATGGCAGATTCTGGGATCGGTTCATGCAGGTCCTGCATCAGGGAACGGAACATCTCTCTGTCTTCTGCACGGTTGATGGCTTCAATGTTTGTACCAAGAACTTCTACCCCGAATTCATCAAGGATGCCGTCTTCTGCCAGTTCCACAACAAGGTTCAGACCTGTCTGACCACCAAGGGAGCCGAGAATCGCATCCGGCCTTTCCTTGAAGATGACTCTTTTGGCAGAGTCAAGTGTCAACGGTTCTATATAGACACGGTCTGCGATGGTGGAGTCTGTCATGATGGTAGCAGGATTGGAGTTGATCAGAATGACTTCATATCCTTCCTCACGCAGTGCTGCGCAGGCCTGAGAACCTGCATAGTCGAATTCGGCTGCCTGACCGATGACAATCGGGCCGGAACCTATGACCATGATCTTATGAATATCCTTACGCTTAGGCATTTGCTTTCTCCCCTTCCATTAATGCAATGAATTCATCAAACAGATAATTGGAATCCTGTGGACCGGCATTTGCTTCCGGATGGAACTGCACAGCAAAGCAAGGTGCCTTGGTATGGCGTACCCCTTCACAGCTTCCATCATTCAGTGCACGATAGCTCATTTCCAGATCCGTATCATCCAGAGAATCAATGTCTACCGCAAAGCCGTGGTTCTGTGATGTGATATCCACTTTTCCACTTGATAGATTGACAACCGGGTGATTACCGCCACGATGACCGAACTTGAGCTTATATGTCTTTGCGCCACAGGCAAGGCTGATCAGCTGATGACCAAGGCAGATACCGAACATCGGTACCTTACCGATCAGCTGACGGATTGTTTCAATCACACCAGTCAGATCTGCCGGATCACCAGGACCGTTGGAAAGGAACACCCCATCCGGATGATAGTTCAGAATCGTTGATGCATCCGTATCATATGGCACAACTATCAGATCCATTTCTCTTGCGGCAAGCTCTCTTAAGATGGAAAGCTTGATACCGAAGTCCATGACAACGACTTTCTTTCCTCTGCCTGGAATCGGATACACATTCTTTGTGGATACACGGGCAACCTGATCATGCAGGAAATCTGCAGCCTTGAGTGTTTCCACAAGAGATGGGATTTCCTCTACTGTGTTACAGAAGGATGCTTTCAGTGTACCAATGGAGCGGATCTTTCTTGTGATCGCTCTTGTATCAACCCCATAGATGCCAGGGATATGAACATTTCTCAGATATTCATCCAGTGTTTCCTCAACCCGGAAGTTGCTTGGTTCCTCACAGCAGTCTTTGACAACAAAGCCGAATACATATGGACGTACGGATTCATTGTCATCACGGTTGATGCCGTAATTACCGATCAGAGGATAGGTCATCATGACAATCTGACCGCAGTAGGAATTGTCCGTCAGGATTTCCTGGTAACCGGTCATGGATGTGTTAAAGACAAGTTCTCCGATCTGATACTCATCAGATCCAAAACCATACCCTTCATAGTAGCTTCCATCTTCCAGTACAAGATATCTTGTATTCATTCTGTTTCCTCCTTCCAGACAGTCTTTCCATCGACTATCGTTTCCTTTATTTTCGCACATGTTTCCCATCCGATAAAAGGTGTATTCTTTCCTTTGGAATAAAATGTGGATGGATCAATCCGATCTGTCGTATTCAGATCAGCAATGAACATGTCAGGTTTCCAGCCTTCTTCAATTCTGCCTGTTTTTTCAAGGCCAAAGCGTGCTGCAGGTTTTTCACTCATCCATTCGATCAGCTGCTGCAGTGTCCATCTTCCTGTATTGCGTACAAATTCGGTATACAGCAGAGGGAATGCAGTTTCAATGGATACGATACCAAAGGCTGCCTTATCCATTGTCGTATTCTTATCTTCATATGTATGCGGAGCATGGTCATTGGCAATAAAATCCAGTGTTCCGTTTTCCAGCCCTTCTATCAGTGACATACGGTCAGCATGTGTACGTAATGGCGGATTCATCTTCCACATCGGACCTTTCACATCCGTATTTTCCAGCAGCAGATGATGCACTGTCACTTCCGCAGTAACATCCAGGCCGGCACTTTTCGCTGTTTTCAAAGCTTCTACGGACTGGTGGGAAGAGATATGGCAGGCATGATATCTGCCGTTGACTTCCATTTCCGTTTTCAGATCTGCGATGAGTGGTGCACTTTCACATTCATCCGGAATGCCGATCCAGCCATGTTGATGGGCATATGGACTTTCATGTACCGATGCACCTGGTTTTCTGTAGGCAAGATCTTCTGTATGGCAGGCAATGATGCAGTCATTGTCCTTTGAAAACTGCAGTGCCTGTTTCATCAGATCCTGATTGTTCATACCGACACCATCATCCGAAAACCATCTGACGCCAAGCTTTCTCATTCCTTTCAGATCAGAAAGCTGTTTTCCTGCTTCGCTGCGTGTGATGGTGCCATATGGATATGTATGAATCACACTTTCCGTTTCGATCAGTTTCAGGTATTCCTCCATGATATCAGCATCATCTGGAGAAGGAATGACATTGGGCATCGCAAAGACGGATGTAAATCCACCATGTGCTGCCGCAAGGGACCCTGTATAGATCGTTTCCTTTCCTTCCCTGCCAGGCTGTCTGAAGTGAACATGCACATCAACAAGTCCTGGTAATACTGCATTCCCTCCGGCATCAATGATCTGAGCATCTGCTTCAATATGATCATCGATCTGAAGAATCCGGTTTTCATCAAACAGAACTTCTTTTTCCATCAGTTCTCCATGGTAGAGAACCTTCGCATTACGGATGAGTCTTTTCATCTGTTTTCACTCCCGAATGGTGCATAGCCAAAGCCACGCTTGATGACTGCCTTACGGACAAGAACACCATTGGCCATCTGCTTGAAGATTCTGCTGCGATCTGCTTCCACAAGGTCACTGTCAATTTCCACACCACGGTTGACAGGGGCTGGATGCATGATGATGGCACCCTTCTTCATTCTGGCATATCTTTCTTTTGTCAGGCCATATCTGTTCAGATAATCGCCATCCGCAACATTGGATAATGATGCTCCTCTTTCCTTCTGGATGCGCAGCATCATAACGACATCCGCTTCCGGTAAATAAGTATCAAAATCAACAGTTGGATAGCCTTCTCTTGCCCACTCTGCCGGTCCGGCAAAACGTACTTCTGCCCCAAGCAGTTCCAGTGCATATCGATTCGATGCAGCAACACGACTGTGAAGAATATCTCCGGCAATCATGACTTTCAGTCCTTCAAAGCTGCCGAATTCCTGCTTCATTGTCAACAGATCCAGCAGACACTGCGTTGGATGATCTGCTGCACCATCCCCGGCATTGAGAATCGGTTTATCGATGGTCTTCAGTTCATCATAATAACGTTCTGTACTGTGGCGGATGACAAACATATCATAACCAGCTTCTTCCAGAGTACGGATTGTGTCGTACAGTGATTCACCCTTTGTAATGGATGATGCCTGTGTGGCAATATCAACCGCCTTACAGCCCAGCTGCAGTTCGGCACTTTCAAATGAATAATGTGTTCTCGTACTTGCTTCAAAAAAAAGATTGGCAACCAGAGCTTTTGACTGAGGTAACTGCCAATCTGAACAGGAATTATCAAATAATAAAGCATCGTCGAGAATTGCATTGATTTCCTCTACAGATAAGTCGTGCATGGAAAGAAGTGAATACTTGTTCATAATGCCCTCCCGTATTTTCAAAAAAAAGGAGACTGAATGCGAATCGAATCAATGTCCTTTTTTCTTCCAAATGATTTTATCACAGTCCCATGAATATGCAAGTCTTTTTACAGGGATCTGCAGGTGCCCCCTTCAGCTGACAATCAGCAATAGAATGTTACGAATCAATTACGATTCATACCTTTGACAAGGGTATATCCATGATCCATCGGACCGGCACCCTTCCCTAAATCCAGCATCGAGGAAAGTGCACCGGAAAGATACTTTTTTGCATGCGTAATGCTTTCCTTTAGATCAAACCCTCTGGCAAGAAAGGAAGCAATTGCAGAAGAGAGTGTACAGCCTGTACCATGGGTGTTCGGATTATCGATTCTTGTTCCATGGAACCATGTCATCCTGCCATCTGCACACAACAGATCGTTGGCATCATTGATGAAATGACCACTCTTGACAAGAACAGCACAATGATACCGCTCATGGATCGTCTGCGCTGCTTTTTCCATATCTTCCACGGTTTCAATTTTCACTCCTGAAAGTACTTCTGCTTCCGGGATATTCGGTGTGACAACCGTACACAATGGCAGCAGTTTTTCAATCAGTGTTTCCACTGCATCCGTCTTCATTAGTGCACTTCCTGAAGTAGCAACCATGACAGGGTCCACGACGATGTTTTCCGCTTTA
>JAEDEK010000060.1 GCA_016293365.1 Bulleidia sp.
GGTTTATTTATTCAGGTGTGTTCACTCTTGACATCAATACCACAGTCTCGACGTGTGTTGTCTGTGGGAAAAGGTCTACAGGTTGAACTGTCTTTGGTTCATATCCCTGATCTGCCAGTATTCTGACATCTCTTGCCAGAGTTGCCGGATCACAGGAAACATAGACAATTGTTTCCGGGTTCATTCTGATGATCGCAGAAAGCGTATCCGGTGTACATCCTTTTCGTGGTGGATCTACAATCACCACATCTGGTGTGATCCTGGATCTTAATAACATCGTTGCTCCCTTTAATGCATCCGCATTGATAAAATCAATGTTTGTGATGTTATTTGCTTTGGCATTGATTTTCGCATCTTCAATTGCCTGAGGAACAATTTCAATGCCATATACTTTCTTTGCATGCTTTGATGCAATCATACCGATTGTACCTGTACCGCAATACAGATCAATGACTGTTTCTTTTCCTGTTAAACCAGCTGCTTCTACAGCCTTGGAATACAGTACTTCTGTTGCATATGGATTGATCTGATAGAAGGACTTGGAAGAAATACGGAATCTGCATCCAAGCAGTTCCTCTTCTATATAGGATCTTCCATAGACATTGATTTCCTTACCATCCAGGATGACATTGTTGTCGCTGCGATTGATAATCACATTGATAGAAACAATATCATCAAAGTTCTGGGACAGTCCCTTAACAATCATATCTCCACCATCAAACGGCCAGTTGCGCACAATCATGGTGACCATGATTTCTCCTGTACGATGGGCATGTTTAATCAGAACATGACGGAACTGTTTTGCACAGGAAAGACGTTCCAGTCTCCCTTTGATCCAGGCAGCTATTTCATTGGAACGTGGTGTTTCACAATAACAGATATCTGTTTCAATGATCCTGTTTGTGTGTTTCTGATAGAAACCCATCTCAACCTTTCCTTTGTTGAGCTGCACCGGAATCTGAACCTTATTGCGGTAATGCCATGCCGGTTCTACGCGGATGATCGGCTCAATTTCAAGATTCATACCTGCATTCTTTTCAAAGCATCCTCTGACCTTATCTTCCTTATATTCTTTCTGTGCCTGATCGTCCATATGCTGCAGCTGACAGCCTCCACACGGTCTTGCGATCGGACACTTCGGTTCAACTCGATGTTCCGATGGTTTCAGCAGTTTCACAACTCTGCCGAAGCCATAACTGTTCTTCATCTTTGTAATTCCGATTTCCGCTTCTTCGCCGACAATCAGATTCGGTACAAATATGACTGCACCATTGATTCTTGTTACACCCAGGCCATCTTCTGTATATCCGGTACAGATAGCTGTATATACTTCATTCTTTTCCATATCTTTCAAAAAAGGGGCAGATTAAGCCCCTGTCTTTCCTTTTATTCACCTTCTGCAGGTGTATCTTCACCTTCAGCATTGCCTTCGTTGCTTTCGCCCTGCTGTTCAGCCTGTTCAGCTGCTTCTTCAGCCGCAAGACGGTCAATGACATTCTGTCTGAGCTGTTCTGCTACAGCAGGATCCTTCGCAACACTGACTGTCTGCTTTTCAGGATCAGTCATATTGGAAGTCTTTGTATCAATGACATAAACGAAGTTTTCGCCTTCCGCGTCTGTTCTTTCCGGAAGTGTATAGACATGGATCTCCATGTCATACATCTTCATGCTTTCCGTTCTTGTAAAATATACGGATGGGTCAAGAACCTCTGCCACTTTTGCATAGATCTGATCCGCCACAGCATTGCATGTTTCTTCCTTTGCATCATCCGCAACATCCGCATAGACACGCAGTGTTGCTGATGTCATTGTAACAAAGGTATCATTCACACCTTCCACGGTCTTTACTGCATCTTCGACAGCCCCCATATCCTTTTCCGTAATGGCAGGATCAAGGTCTCCTTCATATCTGTTACCGAAAATCGGTTTGCCTGTATCCATAGAGGAGGAAAGAAGAATCCATCCAAGTACACAGACAGGTGTTGCAATCAGGATCAGACAGATCCAGAATACAACCGCAGTCCAATGAGACATTGTTCTGATTTTTTTCTTTGGTGTTTTCTTTTCTGACATCTTTTATTTTCTCCGCAAACCTATTGTACCCCTTTTTCAGATACAATACCAGCGCTCAGGAAATACGCTTTGCAAGCTCCTCATTTACCATTCTGGAAACCATGCCCGGGTTAGCCTGTCCACGGGACTTTTTCATGACCTGACCGACAATGAAGCCAACTGCACGGGATTTACCGTTACGGAAGTCTTCAATTGCCTGAGGGTTGGCATCCATGACTTCATTTACCATAGCCGCAATCGCACCTGTATCCGATACCTGTTCAAGACCCTTTTCCTTTGCTGCAGCTTCCGGGTCCTTGCCAGCCATCAGATCATCCACAAGCTTCTTCGCCTGTGCATTGGAAATCTTTCCATCATCAATCATGGCGATCAGCTTTGCCAGATTTTCCGGATTCAGCTGAGCCTGATCAATTGTTGTTTCATGTGTATTAAGCCATGCACTGATATCAGATAACAGCCAGTTACATGCACTCTTGGCATTGGATGTAAACTTTGTCACTGTTTCAAAGTAATCGGACATCTCCTTATTGGAAATCAGAATACTGATATCGTGATCACTCAGACCGTATTCAGATCTGTATCTTTCTTTTCTTGCCTGAGGAAGTTCCGGCATGTTGTCCTGAATATCCTTGATCCATTCATCACTTAAGCGGATCGGGAAAATGTTCGGTTCAGGGAAGAATTTGTAGTCGACATTTCCTTCCTTTCTTCTCATCAGAACAGTTTCGCCGCTCTTTTCGTCAAATCTTCTTGTTTCCTGGAGTACTTTTTCACCGGCTTCCAGAAGTTTCTTCTGTCTTTCGATTTCATAATTGACTGCCTTACCAATATGTGAAATGGAGTTCAGGTTCTTGATTTCATTTTTTGTACCAAGAACACCGGATCCCTTTGGAGAAATGGATACGTTTGTATCACAACGCATGGAACCTTCTTCCATACGGCAGTCGGATACACCGATGTAATACAGTGTCTGACGTAATGCTTCCACATATGCTTCAGCTTCTTCACCGCTGTGCATATCCGGTTCAGACACAATTTCGATGAGTGGTGTACCGGCACGGTTGAAGTCAAGAAGTGAGAACTTTGTCAGATGGAACTGCTTGGCAGTATCTTCTTCCATATGAATACGGTTGATTCTGATCTTCTTCTTTCCTTCTGAAGTTTCAATTTCCACATAACCGTTTCTGCCGATCGGATGGAACTGCTGTGTAATCTGGAATCCTTTTGGAAGATCGGAATAGTAATAGTTCTTACGGTCGAACTTGACAAGTGGATCAATATCCAGATGCAGTGCAGTACATGCCATGACAGCCTTCTTCACTGCTTCCCTGTTGACTTCCGGTAATACCCCTGGCATACCAAGGTCGATTTCATTGACGCATGTGTTAGCCTTTCTGCCAAAGGATGTCGGTGCGCCGGAGAACATTTTTGTATCTGTCTTCAGCTGACAGTGAATTTCAATACCGATGGTTACGTCGTATTCCATTATTTCACCTCCGCAACAAGATCAGCCAGACCTGTTTCTTCTTCAATCGCCTTGGCAATGTTAAACATTTCAACTTCTTCAAAGCCACGGCATGTAATGTTGACACCAACCGGGCATCCATCCACAAAGCCCATCGGCTGTGTCAAGGAAGGATAACCGGAGAAATTGGCAATTGCCATGTAGTTTTCTGCAATGACAGATTCTTCACCCAATGCATCCTGGTCAGCCTGATCATCAATGAATGGCGCAATTGTTCCAGCAGCTGGTGCAATCACAGCATCATATTCCTTCAGACATTCATCCAAAGCTTCCACAATCTTTCTTCTGACCTTCTGGGCCTTACGGAAGATCCTTTCCTGATTTTCTTCAAACAGGCCATAGGAACCGATGACAAATCTTCTTCTGATCAAAGAGCAGAATCCCTTTGTACGGGAATTCGTCATGATTTCAGCCATATCTGCACCATCTTCACGTACACCAAAACGGATACCATCCAGATTGGAATGGTTGGAAGTAGCTTCACAGTTGGCAATGATGAAGTATGCAGGCAGAACTGCACGCATCAGTGCTTCATCAAATGCATATTCTTCCACAATGGCACCACGCTTTCTCAGCTTTTCAGCAAGCTCATTGAACATTGTCACAATTTCAGGCGTGGAAACACCATCCACAACATTTTTGAGAATTGCGATTTTCTTACCATTTACATCACTGTTGAGCAATGCACTGTAATCCGGCACTTCCTTGAAAGATGAAGTCATATCTCTTTCATCTCTTCCTGCCAGTACCTTTAATGTCACACATGCATCTTCAATGTTACGTGTGAAATAACCGACATGGTCAAGTGAGGATGCGTAAGGAATAATGCCATAACGGGAAATTCTTCCATAGGTTGGTTTGACACCAACAATTCCGCAATAGGATGCAGGCTTACGTACAGAGTCACCTGTATCAGAACCGATCGCCATCGGAACAACCCCGGCAGCAACCAGAGCAGCAGATCCACCAGAGGATCCACCTGTCATTCTTCTTGTATCCCATGGGTTATGGCATGGGCCGATATAGGCTGTTTTGTTTGTACCACCCATTGCCAGCTCATCCATGGATGCTTTGGCAATATTGATGGCACCTGCTTTCTGCAGTCTGACTGCGATTTCCGCATCATAAACCGGAACGTAATTGGAAAGGATTCTGGAACCTGCTGTTGTCAGAACTCCTTTTGTATTGACGTTGTCCTTGAGTGCAATCGGAACACCACGAAGAAGTCCTTCTTCCGGCATTTCTTCCAGCTGCTTTGCAGGATCCACAAACGTGATGACTGCATTCAGACTGTCCTGCAGAGCATGAGCCTTTTCGACAGCTTCACTCACACGTGCATTTACACCGTCTCTGTCTTTTACCATTTCAGCGATCATTTATTTCACCACCTTTGGAAGGACGAAATGACCTTCCAGATTCTTCTTCACATTCTTCATGGCATCTGCCTGAGAAATGACATTTGTGACAACATCGTCACGTAAAAAGGTTGTTGCCTGTTCAAACGGATAGATCATCTCTTCCGTATCATCTGTATTTACCTGGTCCAGAAGACTCATCTGTGTTTCCAGTTCACCGAATTCCTTGACGATTCCATCTGCTTCTTCATCGGAAAGGTCAAACATCAGCTGATGAGCAAGTTTTTTGAAATACTCTCTGTCCTTTTTTTCTTCCATGTTTTTTACCCTCTTCAACTCGTACATTTTACAGGGAATACCTTCGTTTTTCAATGAAAGAAACCTGGATTGCGGTATAATAGCCGGTATGAACAGAAAAATATTGGAACCATGCTGCCCGTTTCATGTAAAAAATACGACATGTACAAAACAGATCCGCCTGTTTCAGGCACTGCCTGATGATGTACAGCAGGAACTGATCGCATCTGCCACCTCCATTCAAAGGCATAAAGGTTATGTATTTGCCAGTGATGGAGATCCGGTAACCTCAATCCTGATCATCCGTAAAGGAAATATCAAAACATACAGACTGGATGCTGCAGGTAATGAATACCTGCTGGATGTACTGCATGAAGAACAGGCCATCTGGCATGATATGTTTCTCAAAGAACCGGTTTATCACTATTCCATTGAAGCCATAAGTAATGTGGATGTATGTGAGATATCTACTGAAACATTTTTATCTGTACTCAATCACCACCCTGAAGCCGCACTGTCTTTGATTCAGATGCTTTCAACAGAACTGACAGCCGCAAAGGAAAAGATTCTTCTGTTATCCATTCGCTCTCCTGAAGTCAGAACCGCAGGATTTCTTCTGGAACGATGGAACAAATCCGGAGATGATATCATCTGTTTCAAACTGGAAGACATTGCCGCTACGATTTCCTTACGGATGGAAACCATTTCCCGAACACTGCGGAAATTTGAAAAAGCCGGAATGATTTCCCGCCTTGGCAAAGGAAAAATCCGGATTACTGACCGTCCCGGCTTATATGAAATTTTCAGAAATGCAGATCAAACTTGATTAGAATCAAAGATCATATAGAACCGTTATCGTATCTTCTTTATCGAAGCCGGTAACGGTTTTCATTTACGGGAGGTATGAATGATCCAGGCTGCTGTACATTCCATTGAAACTTTCGGATCCGTTGATGGTCCAGGTATCCGCTATATCCTGTTTCTGAAAGGATGCAGACTGCGCTGTGCATTCTGCCATAACGCCGATACATGGGATATGAAATCAGATGATCACAGAAGTGCAGATGAAATCATCACCCATGCCCTGCGGTACCGCCCTTACTGGGGAAAGGATGGCGGTATCACCGTTTCCGGTGGGGAACCGCTTCTGCAGATGGATTTCCTGATTGAGCTGTTTTCAAAAGCAAAGCAGGAAAACATCCATACATGCATTGATACAGCTGGTGAACCATATACCGATGATCCTGTATGGCATGAAAAGTTTGAAAAACTGATGTCATTAACAGATCTGCTACTGGTGGATATCAAACATATCGATCCGAAAAAACACATCCGTCTGACTGGAAAATCAAATGAAAACATCATGCAGATGTTCCATTATCTGGATTCCATTGACAAACCGATCTGGATCAGACAGGTACTTGTTCCAGGATGGACAGATGATCCGACGGATCTGAAAAAAACAAGGGAATTCATTGATTCTCTGCATAACGTACAGAAGGTTGAAGTTCTTCCCTACCATAACCTTGGTGCCTATAAATGGGAAAAACTTGGACTGGAATATCCATTAAAGGATGTAACCCCACCTGATGAGCAGATGATTCATCAGGCTGAAGATATATTGAAAGGATGAAAAGACATGAAAGAAGAATGGAGAGGCTTTCGAAAAGGCCACTGGACAGAAGACATCAATGTCCGCGATTTTATTCAGGCCAACTACACACAGTACGAAGGAGATGAATCCTTCCTGACAGAACCGACTCAGGCTACTGTAAAACTGTGGGATGCCGTACAGAAACTGCAGAAGGAAGAAAGAGAAAAAGGCGGTGTGCTGGAATGTGAAACTGAAATTGTTTCCGGACTTACAGCATATGGTCCTGGTTATATCAGTGAGGAAATGAAGGACCTCGAACAGGTCGTAGGTCTTCAGACAGACAAGCCGCTCAAGCGTGCCTTCATGCCATATGGTGGCATCAAGATGGCACAGGAAGCTGCTGCCAACTATGGTTATACCGTCAATAAAAAGTATGACCAGATCTTCAACGAATACCACAAAACACATAACCAGGCAGTATTTGATGCCTATACACCGGAGATGAGAGCTGCCCGTCACTCCCATATCGTAACCGGTTTACCGGATACCTATGGTCGAGGCAGAATCGTCGGTGACTACCGCCGTATTGCCTTATATGGTATTGACCGTCTGATTGCAGGCAAGCAGGAAGATCTGCTCAACTGCGGTGATGGCACAATGGTGGATGACATCATCCGTCAGCGTGAAGAAATCGCAGATCAGATCCGTGCATTACGCGGTATGAAGAAGATGGCTGAAATCTATGGCTACGACATTTCTAAACCGGCAAAAAATGCAAAGGAAGCTGTTCAGTGGCTGTACTTTGGATATCTGGCAGCCATCAAGACTCAGAATGGTGCTGCCATGTCTGTCGGACGTATTTCCACTTTCCTTGACATCTACATTGAAAGAGATCTGAAGGAAGGCACATTAACAGAACAGCAGGCACAGGAACTGATTGACCACATGACAATGAAGTTCAGAATGGTCAAATTCGCAAGAATCCCTTCCTATAACGAACTGTTCTCCGGTGACCCGGTATGGGCAACACTGGAAGTGGCAGGTCTTGGTCAGGATGGCCGTCATATGGTCACAAAGAATGACTACCGTTTCCTGCATACACTGGAAAACATGGGGCCATCCCCTGAACCGAACCTCACAGTTCTGTATTCAAAGCGTCTGCCGGATAACTTCCGTACATACGCAGCCAAGATCTCTGTAGCAACATCTTCCATCCAGTATGAAAACGATGATGTCATGCGTCCGATCTGGGGCGATGACTACAGCATCTGCTGCTGTGTATCTGCTACACAGACTGGTAAGGAAATGCAGTTCTTCGGAGCCCGCGCAAATCTTGCCAAGTGTCTGTTATATGCCATCAATGGCGGTAAGGATGAAAAGTTCCTGGATAAGAAAGGAAATCATATGCAGGTCGGTCCGGAATATGCTCCGATCACATCCGAATACCTTGATTACGATGAAGTCATGCACAAGTATGATCTGATGCTTGACTGGCTTGCAGGACTTTATGTAAACATTCTGAATCTGATTCAGTACATGCATGACAAGTATTACTACGAAGCTGCCGAAATGGCTTTGATCGATACTGATGTCAGAAGGACATTCGCAACCGGTATTGCCGGCTTCTCACATGTCGTAGATTCCCTGTCTGCAATCAAGTATGCCAAGGTGAAAACAGTACGTGATGAATCCGGACTGGTCGTTGATTACAAGGTAGAAGGTGATTTCCCTCGTTATGGCAACGACGATGACCGTGCAGATGATATTGCGGTATGGCTGTTAAAGACATTTTTAACCAAGGTCAAGAAGCACCATACATACAGAAATTCGGAAGCTACAACATCCATCCTGACAATCACATCCAATGTTGTCTATGGTAAGGCAACCGGTGCACTGCCGGATGGAAGAGGTGCATATGAACCATTCTCTCCTGGGGCAAATCCAGCCTATGGTGCAGAAAAGAACGGTCTGCTTGCATCCCTGAACTCCGTTGCCAAGGTTCCATATGAATATGCACTCGATGGTATCTCCAACACACAGACAATCTCTCCTTCCGCTCTTGGTCATACCGATGAAGAGCGCAAGCATCAGCTTGTCAATGTTCTGGATGGCTATTTCAGCCAGGGAGCACATCATCTGAATGTCAATGTATTCGGACTTGACAGACTGTACGATGCTATGGAACATCCGGAGAAACCGGAATATGCCAACTTTACAATCCGTGTTTCCGGCTATGCGGTCAAGTTCATCGATCTGACCCGTGAACAGCAGCTC
The DNA here is from genome assembly GCA_016293365.1 of Bulleidia sp. Lineage (GTDB taxonomy): Bacteria > Bacillota_I > Bacilli_A > Erysipelotrichales > Erysipelotrichaceae > Bulleidia. The sequence goes on from JAEDEK010000060.1 coordinate 9,119, forward strand.
GATGTCATCGCAAGAAACGCTCACGAAACACTCTGATATCCTTTTTCGCAAAAGCCGTTGTACACCACTTGCAGCGGTTTTTGTCATTTTCACAACATGAAACTGCAGAATCAGTCTGCCATGTTACACTTTCAGCTCACAAAGGAGAAACAACATGAAACCAAAACTCGTGATTCTGACAGCACTTGGCAATATCATACTGGGACTTGGAATTGCCATATTAAACGTATCCGGATTCGGCATTGATGCCTTTACATCCATGACTACAGGCATTTCCAACCTGCTTGGCGTAGGTCTTGGTGTATTCCAGATGTCCCTCAATCTTGTCATGTATGTACCGGTTCTGATGATCAACCGTAAGGCATTCGGGATCGGCGCACTCATCAATCTGTTTCTGCTTGGCTATATTGTTCAGTATTTCGGCATCTTTTTCTCACTGTTGGGATTTACGGCTTCAGCAGTCGCATCAAGTATCTTCATCCGTGTTATTCTGCTGATCGCAGGTATCCTGATTCTGTGTTTTGGCTGTGCATTATACATGGACTGCGATCTGGGAGTTGCACCATACGATGCCCTGGCTCCGATCATCGAAGACAAAACCGGTGGAAAGATTCCATTCAAATATGGACGAATCATGACAGACTTTGTCTGTGGAATCACAGGTCTTGTAACAGGTATGATCGGCAATATTACAACCGCCGGACTGGCAACACTGTTTATCGTATTCGGCACCGGCCCGATTGTTGACTGGTATCGCAAACATATCACATGTCACTGGACTGCCTGAAGGCAGTCTTTTCATAAGAAAAAACGGGTTCCCCCGCTTTTCACACAAAAGATTCAGATGATCTGACCGGCAGCTGGGCACACATGCAGAAGTTGTAGAAGAAGAGCATCCTCCCAGTCCCATAACAAGAGCGAAACTGACAAATAACTTTGAGAATCTATTCATTTAGCTTTTAGTTTTCTGAAGCGCCTCGGACACTTCCAAGTGGTGCCAGTAGTATTCCATTAAGAATACGTATCCGAGGGTCTGGGCGAGATGGAATTCCCCAGCAAGATGCCAAAGCACAAAATCCATAAAATGGATATTTGTGTGACGTAGGCGAATCTTGCTCTAGAAAAGTTCTATAAAAATTAATTCCTTCACAATACGCGCCGGAGGGGGGAGTGAAAATTACCCCTTTGGAAGAAAAAATTTTAAAAAAGCGCAAAAAAATACAGAGGCCACTGTTTCAGTGTTCCTCTGTAGAGGCTTCATATAATGCATGGGTGTAAACTTATTAACGCCCTATAATAACGCTCCGCCAAAATCTTTTACAACGTTCTCACTATCACGACCAGCAATTGCTTTTCCGGTTGCAACTTCAATCATATCTATCAGCTTCTTTGCACGTTCAATAAAGAACTGATTAAAATCATCTGCTCTGCAGAACGTAACATTTATCATATGTGTTTCCAGATAAGAATCCAGTACCGTTCCAGTAACCTGACCTTTCTTCTCAATACGAGCAAGATACAGACTTGGAGCAACACCACCAATTTCACGATTGGTTGAATATGAGATCGGTGTTTTATTAACAATAGAATTCCATTTTGATCTCGGATATGCATTCTTTATACAGTGATCCTTCGGGAAAATATGATGGATATCAATACTCTCAGATTTATAAACTGTGAAATCCATCTCTCTTCCACTAATAAAATCTCTGCAATGATTCTTCAAGATAAGAGCCATGATTCCTTTATAGGCAGCACTCTGACGAGATTGTAGAGTCAGCAATCTTCCAGGATTGAAATATGAATCCTGAATTGTTTTCGGCACAGCTGTTGAATCCTTCATCCATGCCATAAAACCAACGACATCATATACATATCTTGTTTCATTTGCACCGCCATAAAGCTCACCAAATACGCCGCACCAATACCACTGTTTGATTTTATCCTTTACACTGGTGATCTTAATCTGATTATGGTCTGCAAGCAATGTGCAGAGAACAGCAAGTGGAATTAACTGTGTTGAATAAGGCAAATCTCTGCTGGAAAAAATCCTTTCTTCTTCCAGAATCTTTTCTGCTTCAACAAATCCAGCTGAAAGTGCATCAGCGTATTTCTGATATTCTGCTAACGTAAGATTCAGAACATCCTTTTTCTTACAACTTACTGTACCACCTTTCTTGAAAGAAGAGAG
>JAEDEK010000061.1 GCA_016293365.1 Bulleidia sp.
TGGTGTTCGTTGGTTTTTGGATTCCTATCCTATGCCTATGTCTCTTAACTTAATGGCATTGGAAATCAGTTTACTGTTTTTCACCTTTATATAACGAAATGACAAATGGAAGATAGAGGAGCATGGATATCAGAATACAGACAGCAGATGCGAGCACCGCACGGAAATCAAGTCCTGTGGCAAGCCATGCGCCAAGCGGTCCTGGAAGCATCCATGGAGACATGAGTCTGGATGGTTTGATATAGCCCCTTGCAGTTGCAAGATACATGATCACGCCACTGACTAACGGTACAGAAACATACGGGAAAACAAGCTTCTTTCTGTTTTTCAGAATGATTTCATCCAGAATCAGTTCATCCTGATTGAACAGTGTTTCCTGTACGCATTTCAGTGCAGTAAATCTGTCGCCTGTGCGGTTGATCATAACAGCGTCCAGTGCAAGTCCAAGACAGGCACCAGCACCACCAACCCATACAAACCAGTGATAGAATGATTCGGTTGTAATAAACGGATATGCACCCTTATGGAAGAAATAATACAGGTTGGCAAGCGACATATAGATCCAGAATGGCCTGATCACAGCTCTTGCGATTTTCGGCAGCTGCGGGAAATACAGTTTCCCGACCGTTGTTACAACAATCAATGCAGTCACAAATACAAGAGAATCCATCGCATGAGCAACCCACAGGAAAACCGAACGGATTACTGGGAAAAACAGAGGAGACAGAAATGCGATGAAAAGTCCAAGAAGCATTGTTCCAATACAAGGAAACAGATCAGACAGGTAGATTTCCGCCTGATGAGGCATCAACCTGTTATCAAAGCGGAATCTGGCAAGAAAACCATAGATCTCTCCCAGTACAATGGAAAGAATCAGCCAGATGGCATAATCCTTTAACGGTTTATCCAGCAGTGTCTGATAAGAGCATAGAAAACATACAAATACCGTTGCCAGTCCACATGCAGAGCCGGATGCACCAAGGCTTCTGGCAATTCCGGAAGAGATGCAGTATACATAGGATGCCATCATGATCATGATCGCAATCGAAGAAAGCTGTCCCATCGGATAGGATGTGGCATATTTTGCTAAGAGCAGTGATACCCCGATACACACCCAGAATACAAGCAGTTTCTGCAGGGATTCGCGTAATATGACAATATGTCTTTCCTTAGCAGCCTGTTCGAACAGAGCGTTGCATTTATCAATCGTACTATTCAGCATATAACCTCTTTCCTACAGACTTCATTTAACCATATTTTTACATCTGCATGCAAGAAGCAGGGACTTAAGATTGTCTTAATCCTTCCTTATCGTATCTTCCGGTCTTCTCAGTTTGTAGTTGCCGGAATAGGCAGCCTGTACATTTTCAAGAACAATGAATGCCCGTGGATCTGTTTTCAGAATTGCTTCCTTACAGGAACTGACTTTTTCATAAGGAACAACAGAAACGATGACGCTGATCGGATTGTTCATATAGCCGCTTTCCCCATGCAGAACAGACAGTCCACAGTCTTCTTCATGCAGTAATGTCTGTCGGATCTTTTCAGACTCCAAAGAGAAAATCATCATCTTGACTTCATGTTTCTGGGCAACAACAATTCGATCCATTGTCAAAGAACACGAGATGATCAGTACAATGCCGTATACAAATGACAAAGCATTATCCGACTGAAACTGTCCCAGCAAGACGAGCCCATCAAATAAACCGACAAGAAAGGCAGTCGACAGACCGAATCTTTTGTTGAGGATGATCGCAATGATATCAAGTCCACCACAGGAGCCGTTTCCCCTCAGGATCAGACCACCACCTGTACCAAGCAGTACACCGGCAATCACAGATCCAAGAAGCAGATCCGATTTCAGGATCGACATGAACGTAAAACGGGAAAAGATTTCCAGAAGAACCGGAAAAACCAGTGCAGAAAACAGTGTCTTGGAAGCAAACTTTTTCCCAACCATAAAGTAGGCAAGGGAAAAAAGAATGACATTCAGAATCATGACCCATACCGAAAGCCGAATCGGAATCAGTGCATTCAGGATTCTGCCAAGACCTGATGTACCGCCAAGAGAAATGGAAAGTGGCAGTGCCACCATACCGACGGCAACGGCACAGAAGATATTACCGACGGTAAGAAGAATCAGATCGGTGCATTTTTTCATAGATTTCACTCCAGACAGAAAAGACCAATGGGTAACCCATTGATCCTCCTTATCATTTCATATCTTTCAGGAATGCAATATAGGCTCTATATGCTTCGTATACATCTGCCTTGGAAACAACTTCGAATGGAGCATGCATGTTCTGTACACAGATACCGGCATCGATGACATCCATGTTCTTGTTTGCCATGATGTAGGCGATTGTTCCGCCTCCACCGACATCAACCTTACCGAGTTCACATGTCTGATAATAACAGTCATTATCATCCATGACGCGGCGGATCTTCGCCATGTATTCCGCATTGGCATCATTGGAACCGCCTTTTCCACGGGAACCTGTGAACTTGTTGAAGCAGATGCCCTTTCCAAAATATGCTGTGTTCTTTGCTTCTGTCACTTCTGGATATAACGGATCAAAGGCTACAGAAACATCACTGGAAAGCATCATGGAATGATCCATCGTATCATTGAACGCAGTAAGAGATGTTTCATTCTGCATTTCCAGCATTCTTGCAACGACATGGTCAAAGTAGGCAGACTGCATACCTGTATTACCGACAGAACCGATTTCTTCCTTGTCAACAAGGATGACGCAGGATGTTCTTTCCGGTGTTCCTTCATAGTCAAGTGCTGCACGTAAGGAAGTATAGGCACAGACACGGTCATCATGTCCATAACCCATGATCATGGAGCGGTCCAGGCCATAGTCTCTTGCCTTACCGGCAGGTACGACTTCGATTTCAGCAGAGATAAAATCATCTTCTTCAATATCATACTTTTCCTTGAGCAGGTTGAGCAGATAGGTCTTGACCGGATCCTTTTCGACATCCTTTGCCGGAATGGAGGCAACAAGTACATCCAGTGCTTCCCCTTCCACAACCTTGTCTGCTGTCTTGCTCATCTGAGCAGCAGCCAGATGAATCAGCAGGTCGGAGATACCTACAACAGGATCGTTGTCATCATCACCGATATTGATATCAATGACTGTACCGTCCTTTTTCACAACAACACCAGCCAGTGCCATCGGACGGGCAACCCACTGATATTTCTTGATACCGCCATAATAATGGGTATCCATCAGGCAAAGACCATTGGATTCATATAACGGATTCTGCTTGATATCTGTTCTTGGAGAGTCAATGTGGGCACCAAGCAGATTCATGCCTTCTCTGATCGGCTTTTCACCGATGATGAACGCAAGGAAGTTCTTTCCCTTATTTGTGGAATATACACGATCTCCAGGATGAAGTTCCTTCACATCAGCAAGGTTGACAAATCCTGCTGCTTCCGCTGCCTTTACGGCATTGATTGTGAAGGCTCTTTCTGTTTTGGATGCAGAAAGGAAGTTCATATAGTCCTGATTAAAGGACATCAGTTCTGCCATCTGCTTTTCATCGAGTTTTTCCCAGACTGTTTTTTTAGACATATTGTTCCTCTTTCTATATGCGATACATCCGGAATGCCTGTACGTATTCCCGCGGTCCGGAAACGATGATTTTCATCCCGTCTTCCAGATGTTTCTGTACGGTAATTGCACATACCTTCCGGTACTCATCAAACATTCCTATTTTATCATATGGAAGAAAAACCGCACAGGTTTCTTCTTCCGGATACAGCTTTTCAATAATGGCATCCAGCAGCTGCGTAATACCTGTATGATTCACACACGATGTTTTCAGCCGACAGAAATCTGCTGATGCATCGCCGATATCCACTTTGTTTCCAACCCGTACAACCGGAATATCCTGCGCATGGATCTGCTGCAGAGTATCTTCCACAGCACGGATTTTATGTTGTCCATCCGGATCAGAAACATCTATGACATGGACCAGCAGATCTGCTTCCACGGCAGAAGACAGTGTCGAATGAAACGCCTTCAGCAAAGGATCCGGTAAGTCAGAAACAAAACCGACCGTATCATATAACAGAAAGCCATAACCTCGATACTGGATGGAGCGCACGGATGTATCCAGAGTAGCAAACAGCATATCCACTGCTTCCACAGGGTTTCCATTCTGTGCACATTCCTGTAGAATACTGTTCATCAAAGAACTTTTTCCGGCATTGGTATAACCGATCAGCGCTACTCTTTTCAGCAGTGTTTTGGATCTTCTTCTCTCATCCCGGTTTCTTCTGTTTTCAATTTCTGCAAGCTCTTTTTTCAGTTCGGCAATTCTGTTCCGATAGGTACGTGCAATCACAGATGAGCGCATTTCTCCTGCGCCTCTGTTTTTCACGCCTCCACCTCTGCTCCTTTCCTCACTTCCACCTTCACTGACGGCTTTTGGAAGTGCATACTGAAGTCTTGCCATTTCCACCTGCAGTTTTGCCTGCCTGCTTCTTGCTCGATAAGCAAAGATATCCAGAATCAGTGATGTTCGGTCAATGACATTGATTCCGATCTGCTCGGATATGCGATGTGCCATCTGCACAGTCAGACTGTTGAAAAAAACAACCAGCTGTGCATCCGTATTCTCCACAAGAAGCCGTAGTTCTTCTATCTTTCCTTTCCTAAAAGCCGTATTTCGGTCAATGGAGTCAGATGTCTGCGTCAGTTTTTCCACAATTTCATAGCCGCATGCTTCACATAAACGTTCACATTCTTCCATGGAGGATGCAAAGGATTTCTGTTGTGATCTCAGACAGATCCCCGCAAGAATGACCTTTTTCATACAATCGGTACACGGTGCGGCCTGAGGCAGCTGTATGGATCCAGGTTCTGTTTTGGATGCAGAAAGGAAGTTCATATAGTCCTGATTAAAGGACATCAGTTCTGCCATCTGCTTTTCATCGAGTTTTTCCCAGACTGTTTTTTTAGACATATTGTTCCTCTTTCTATATGCGATACATCCGGAATGCCTGTACGTATTCCCGCGGTCCGGAAACGATGATTTTCATCCCGTCTTCCAGATGTTTCTGTACGGTAATTGCACATACCTTCCGGTACTCATCAAACATTCCTATTTTATCATATGGAAGAAAAACCGCACAGGTTTCTTCTTCCGGATACAGCTTTTCAATAATGGCATCCAGCAGCTGCGTAATACCTGTATGATTCACACACGATGTTTTCAGCCGACAGAAATCTGCTGATGCATCGCCGATATCCACTTTGTTTCCAACCCGTACAACCGGAATATCCTGCGCATGGATCTGCTGCAGAGTATCTTCCACAGCACGGATTTTATGTTGTCCATCCGGATCAGAAACATCTATGACATGGACCAGCAGATCTGCTTCCACGGCAGAAGACAGTGTCGAATGAAACGCCTTCAGCAAAGGATCCGGTAAGTCAGAAACAAAACCGACCGTATCATATAACAGAAAGCCATAACCTCGATACTGGATGGAGCGCACGGATGTATCCAGAGTAGCAAACAGCATATCCACTGCTTCCACAGGGTTTCCATTCTGTGCACATTCCTGTAGAATACTGTTCATCAAAGAACTTTTTCCGGCATTGGTATAACCGATCAGCGCTACTCTTTTCAGCAGTGTTTTGGATCTTCTTCTCTCATCCCGGTTTCTTCTGTTTTCAATTTCTGCAAGCTCTTTTTTCAGTTCGGCAATTCTGTTCCGATAGGTACGTGCAATCACAGATGAGCGCATTTCTCCTGCGCCTCTGTTTTTCACGCCTCCACCTCTGCTCCTTTCCTCACTTCCACCTTCACTGACGGCTTTTGGAAGTGCATACTGAAGTCTTGCCATTTCCACCTGCAGTTTTGCCTGCCTGCTTCTTGCTCGATAAGCAAAGATATCCAGAATCAGTGATGTTCGGTCAATGACATTGATTCCGATCTGCTCGGATATGCGATGTGCCATCTGCACAGTCAGACTGTTGAAAAAAACAACCAGCTGTGCATCCGTATTCTCCACAAGAAGCCGTAGTTCTTCTATCTTTCCTTTCCTAAAAGCCGTATTTCGGTCAATGGAGTCAGATGTCTGCGTCAGTTTTTCCACAATTTCATAGCCGCATGCTTCACATAAACGTTCACATTCTTCCATGGAGGATGCAAAGGATTTCTGTTGTGATCTCAGACAGATCCCCGCAAGAATGACCTTTTTCATACAATCGGTACACGGTGCGGCCTGAGGCAGCTGTATGGATCCAGGTTCTGTGGTGGAGCAGGCTGATCGGATGGTTCATTCAGCTTTTTTACATAATAGCTGACATCCTTCCATTCCCCGTTTTTATATCCGAAGTTTTCAAATACTGCCTTCTTTTCAAAACCACAGGAAAGATGCAGTTTTTCACTCATTTCATTTCCGGAAGTGATGATGGATACAACATTGACATACCCATCTTTTCTGGCAAGATCCAGAATGGCATCCATCAGTTTTCTGCCATACCCCATCCCTCTTTCATCCGGATTGAGATAGATGGAAAGATCACATGTCCAATCATATGCCTTTCTTTCATGAAAGGAAGAAAGATAGGCATAGCCGATCAGACGGTCATCCTCCTGCATGACAATCCATGGATATTTTTCCCGGATTGTACGGATTCTTTCCAGAAATACACTCTGATCGATCGGCTTTGTTTCAAAGGTACAGCTGGAATGGGTAATATACCAGTTATACCACCACCAGCATGTAAAGGCATCCTCTTCTTTGATCATACGGATCATCGTGTATACACCATCCTTCCATCCATAACCGTCATCATGACTCTGACAGTATGGAGCTGATCTGTTTCCACTTCATATGGGTTTTGATCCAGTACTGCAAAATCTGCATAATATCCCTCTTTGATGGCACCGATCCGATCTTCCATGAATAACTGTCTGGCACCGTTGATGGTATATGTCGCCATGGCTTCTTCCACACTCAGACATTCCTTGGGATTCATAGCCTTACCTGGAAACGACAGTGATTTTCTTGTAACTGCACATTCCAGTCCCTTCATGACATCCGGCATCTCCACCGGTGCATCCGAACCGTTGGAACACAGTGTTCCTTCATATAGTGTATGGAACGGATAGGAGGTTTCAGCCAGCTGGCTGCCGACTCTTTCGCTTACAATCGAAGCATCATAGTCAACAAAGATGGACTGATAATAACATGAAAGATTCAGATCGATGATTTTACGGATCTGATCTTCACGCAGAATCTGACAGTGAACAATACCATGATGGAGCGGATTACCCGGACAGATATGATCCTGCAGTACATCCAGCCATTCATCCACCGCTCTGTCCCCGATACAGTGGGCAATCGTCGGCATGTTGAAACGGTTTGCCAGCATGACATCCCGCTCCATATCCTGCTTATCCATGCACATGGTACCTTTTGTGGTTGAATCATCCTGATAGCTGTGATTCATTGCAGCAGTACGTGCGCCGAGAGACCCATCGAGAATCAGTTTCAGTGGACCGATTCTGAAGAAATCATTTCCAACATCAAATGTATATCCATCATCCAGGAATGAAGCAAATGCCTGATCATCTGCAAATTCACACTGCTGATTGACACGTACAGTCAGCCTGCCCTGATAGGAAAGCTTTTCATAGGCATCCAGAGGTCCACGGTAATCATGTGTCACGGAAATAAAGTCATCTGAACCGACGGTTGTAATACCGCAGGCATTGACATATTCCTGTCCTTTCAGAATGAAGCTCTGCAGTTTTTCAACATCCGGTTCCTTCTGCAGTCCATGAATCAGATTGATGGCATTTTCCTCGACTCTGCCTGTTTCATAGATGATTCTGCCACCTTCCATTTCAAAATCTTCCGTAATGCCGGCAATTTCAAGTACTTTGGAGTTTACTGTCATGACATGACCGCAGGCACGTGTCAGAGCAATCGGAACATCTGTGCTGATCGCATCCAGAGCTGTCTTATCCGGTTTACTGCCATCGATAAAGCGGTCTTCGTTATATCCTCTTCCAAGCAGCCAGTCTCCTTCATCCAGAGTATTGAGTCCTTTGCGACATGCCTGTTGTATATCCTCAACACTGGTACATCCATCCAGCTGGACACTGGAAAGATAGAAACCAAGTTCCAGCAGATGCATGTGAGAATCGACAAATCCAGGACTGACAAACATACCTCTGAGATCAATGATCTCATCACAGTCACTGATTTCATCGTGCAGATCCGCTTCATTACCGACATGGGTGATATACTGATCTTCATAGATGATGACATCTTCATTTCTGCCATGCATCCGGCAGTGAATCATAGCTGTTTTCATACACACTCCTTATTCTCCACACAGAATCATTCTTGTATGGTAATACTGCTCCACCATACCGATCTGCGTGATGATTTCTTCTTTGTTGATTGTCCAGGTCGGTGGGGCAACAATCAGATGCAGGTTGCTGTCTTCCTGATGATAGATGATACCAATGACCGTTCCGGTAAATGTTTCCCTTGGTTCATAGACACCGACAATCCGCGCTTCGATATCATCGCAGTCTTCCATTGTGACCGGCTGCTGTACATAACCGCAGCTGCATGTCATTTCTCCATCGCTTCTTTGATCAAGGCTTCCATATGGCCTGTCGACGATGACAGTGACACTCTTTCCAAGAAAAGATCTGCCACAAAGGTATTCCATTGCGGCAAAAGGAATGTCGCCTTCTGTTTTTTCCAGAATGTCAAAGCCTTTCTTTTCAAACCAGGATACAAGATCTCCATATCCCTGTACGCTGATTCTTGAAACATGCATCTGTTCCGCCTTTTCAATCAGCCCTTTCAGCAATGCAGTGCCTGCACCTTTATTTCTGTAGTGTGGATGTACCATAAGCAGTGCGATACGGAAGTTTTCATCATATAAAAGCACACCACAGATCTGCTCATCCCGCTGACAGACAAGCCATGTATAGTTTTCCTGTTCCAGTTTCTTCAGTATCTGTTCCGTTCCTTTGGATAATGAAGCATCACTGTCAAGACATTCCTTCAAAAACGCAAAGGCAGTGAGTCTGTCCCCCTGCCCGGTTACAATCATCATTTAAAGCTGAAGTTCTCTGTCATAAAGAGGAACGGACTCCTTGATGACATCCTTGAGAAGATTTTCCGTAACAGAAGTCACTTCAATCGGTACATTCTTTCCAAGCGGCACTGCAACTTCACGGATTGCGTTGAGAATGCGCTCTTCCTTCACATCCGCTTCCACAATGAACAACAGTGCTGTGGCAGGGCCGACCGTTTTCTGCTTCAGCCATACACGGCTGATTTCCTTTTCCTTTTCACATCGATCATACACAGCATTGACCACACGTGTCGGATAGACGGATGGTTCACTGTAACGAATCGCAAATGGAGCTGGAACCGGATTTGATGCAACAGGTCTGGATACCTGCAGTCTTCCAGTTACAACACCGACAAGATTTCTTGGAATGACAACATTGTCTTTACCAGGATTGATTACAAGCCCTGCTGCTTTCTGGTTATCCGCAAGCAGCTGATCAAAGTCCTTCACAGAACGGACAACAAGTTTCGGCTCAATGCCCTTTCCAAACTGAACATTTCTGGAATGTTCAAAAGCGGTAAATACCGGAAACAGTGTCTTACCGTCATTTGTATTGAGAAGATAGAATTTGATCTGGGAAGGATGTGCATTTCGGATCGTGCCGTCTTTCTGCTGCTGAATATCCACATCAAAATCACATGGAGACAGCAGCTTTGCTTTTTTTAATGCCTCGACCAGAGCATCCTGTTTTGCGGATGGAGAGCTTTCCTTCATCTGCTGAATCACCTGATCCAGTTCAGGATTTCTGATCGGTTCTGTTTTTGTTTTCTTATCTGTCATATACTTTCCTGCTTTCAGTAAACAGTATACAGTTGTGACAGATATTTCTCAATGTATAGAAACTGTACTTTTTGCGATATTTTCCCTGAATGCAATGATAAAATGAAATTCGCAGATCCTTTATCATGCCTTCACATGCTGTTCACACAGCAAAGATAAACTATGACTGTAAAAAGAAAAGGAGTGATGAATATGACACAGTTCAATCACGATGAAGTCATCAACGCTGAATTTGAAGAAAAAAAGACACACACAGCGCCACATAACACAGAAAACAGAAAAAGAAGATCAGGCAATGGTTTAAAAAACACTGTTGTGATCGTTGCATTATCCCTTGTATGTGGTGCAGGTGGAGGTATCATTGCCACAAAAGCAATGAATGATGGAAAGCAGGAAGTTGTCGTTACAACTGTTCAGCAGCCTTCTCCAAGCAATACAACATCGGTTTCCTCTTCTACAGGACTGAGCATTTCCCAGGCAGCACAGAAAGCTGCTCCAAGTGTTGTTGAAATCCTTGCGGAAGGCACCACAACTACATATGGATTCTTCGGCGGCACATATACTTCCCAGTCTGCTGGATCAGGTGTGATCATCTCTGACGATGGCTATATCATCACAAACCACCACGTTGTAGAAGATGGTGAATCCTTCACCATCACAACCTACGATGGAACAGAATATGAAGCTTCTCTGATTGGTTCAGATGCCAAAAGTGACATTGCAGTCCTCAAGGTGGAAGCGGAAGATCTGACTCCTGCCGTACTCGGTGATTCTTCTACTGTACAGACAGGTGATACGGCAATTGTTATCGGCAACCCTCTTGGTACACTTGGTGGCACAGTGACAGATGGTATTATTTCCGCAACATCCCGTACGATTACCGTCAATGATCAGGCAATGGAACTGCTGCAGACAAACGCACAGATCAACTCCGGCAACTCCGGTGGTGGTTTATTTGACGGTAACGGCAATCTCATCGGTATCGTCAATGCCAAGGACTCCGGTACAACTTCAACCGGTACAACCATTGAAGGTCTTGGCTTTGCAATTCCGATCAACACAGCATTTGATATAGCAACGCAGCTGATCGAAAACGGTGAAGTCACAAACCGTGCAACCATCGGTGTCTACCTGCAGGAACTGACTCAGTCCACAGGCAGATATACAGCAGGCCTTTATATCACGGAAGTCATCAAAGGAAGTGGTGCCGAAACTGCCGGTCTGCAGGCATATGATCGTATTATCGAAGCCAACGGCAGAAAGATCAGCTCCTATGAAGATCTCTCCGCTTCCCTGCTTGACAAACATGTCGGCGATCCATT
>JAEDEK010000062.1 GCA_016293365.1 Bulleidia sp.
TTGTTTTCGGTTGCTTGCTTCCTTACCGTACATGAGCATTTGCACCGGGGTTATCGTTACCGTAACCTTCCAGAAGGTTGATCGCACCCCAGATACCAAGACCTGCACCGAGTGCTACTACGAGAGTCTGCAGAACAGTTACTGCGCTGTTGAAAAATGCCATAATAAAATCCTCCTTGCCACTTTGGGCTGAAATAATGATAGTTGCTGCCGTGATATTCGCCGTGTCCTTTTCGGCCTGTTTTTGTTTTCGCTAACCGCGTTGGTTTACCACAGGACTGGGCCCTGCATCAAGGCAAAATAAAAGCCCTCTGATTTCTCACAGAAGACTTACATACATTGGTTATCCGATTTCGATCTCGATCTTCTTGCTATCGTAATAGCCTAAGATATCGAGGATCTCTTCCAGGTACTTCTTACTCCTGGCGTACTTTTCTCCGGTATCCAGGCGGATCCAGATCATTGTTTCGCTCGGCACAGTATCGATGCTGATGATGTGGTCAGCATTCAGATATTCCTGGCCGGTGTAGATGAATTTTGCCATACTTCCTCCTTCCCTTGACTGGCCTTGTTTCTTCGGGCCTTAGGTGCCGAGGGAGCTTGGCCGTCAGTTTTTTTTGCGGTCAGATCACCCTGTGGGTCGAAATCCACAGCCAGTACTTCCTGCCCGTTACGTGCAAGTCCGATCGCAACATTTGCTGTTGTGGTGGTCTTGCCCACGCCACCTTTCTGGTTTGCTACTGAAATTACTTTGCAATTGGACATAATAAAAATCTCCTTTCACATTCCACCAGCAAGTAGTGGATATGTAAAAGGAGTGTTGCCTGGTTTGATTGATTTGTATCTGCAATTTATTGTGAATTGAAGATTCAAATCACAGATCCTCTTAGTAAGGGCTGCTAATATATTAGAAGAAAATACGTGCAGTATTTCGGATCAATGAGAAATGCTCGGATGTTTCTTTAGAAAAGAAAAGCGATGAACATTTTTAGCTCATCGCGTACTTTTATAGGCTAAAAGTATCAAAAATGCCGTTATTTAAGTTGAAATGGCGTCCCAGAAGGGGTTCGAACCCATGACTTCCGCCTTAGGAGGGCGGTACTCTATCCAGCTGAGTTACTGGGACATCTGAATAATGCAAGACACATTATACCATAAAATGGAGTTTAGAATACATGGCATATGCCTTATCTGACTGATATAGCGTTACTATTCACCGATAACGGTTGATCAGAAATGCTGTTAATAGGAGTTTTCTAAAGAAATTCTGTATGAATGTACATGACTCTATAAGCTCAATTATGGGCTTATATGTGCGTGTGCATGTTTACTTCTTTGTAATTCACTTTCTGTGTCCGTTTATTACAGGTATTCAGAATGCAACATATCCATGCATAGCAGATGAAAGAAACTGTCGGAAATTGAAAACAAAGAAGAATGTCTCTCATCAGTTCGTATCAAAAGTGCTGTCTGAACTTGAAAATATTCTGAGACAAACAAAGAGAATGACAGTAACTGTGGTAATCAGAATAACCACAACTGCCATTCTTTTTCGTAGTTATTTATCGGTGAACAGTAACCATCAAAAAAGGATGAGCATATTGCTCATCCCAAAGGGAGGTATGATATCAGAACAGTTCGCTTTGATGAGTAGCGTAGAGATATTCGTTGATTGTATCGCAGATATGGTCAACGATCAGTACTTCAGGATCATTGGCGATGACACCTTCTCTGACCTTTGTATACTGACGAGGCATGAACTGACTTAACAGATTCAGTGGTACACCACCTTTGAGGTTGTTGATCATTGCTTCACGAGCTTCGGATACTTCCTTTTCAGGCATGTAGTAACGGCATCTGTCAGAGAAGGAATACTTTCTCTTGAGTGCAATTTCCTTATCTGTGCCAACGTAGTGCTTCTGCCAGTACTTAGGCTGAGCAAGCATTGCTTTATCGAGTACTTCCATGAAGTGGCTTCCTTCATCACCATACAGTTCCTTTTCTGCATATGCCAGAGCAAACAGAGCTTCTCTCATGGCAAATGTCAGGCCAGGGCCGACCTTCAGAATCGCAACGCCATCTTCAACCAGTTCTCTCAGTTTGATCTTTGTCTGATAGTCTGTAGAATGACCTTCGAATACGATATTGTCATAGTCTTTGATAGCTGCGCATAATTCAACAGCCTTTGCACGGTCATATTCTGTGCATCCGGCATCCTTTTCTTCAACGCCAGGCTGAACAACGATACCGATGACATTACTCCATGCATGTTCCAGACCATTTGACTTGAATGCTTCTTCAAATGTATTCAATGTAGCCTTGAAATCTTCCGGTTTTGTAACCTGTACGCAGTCAGCTGCAGCACCACCCTGCTGTCCACCAGGAATCGGAACTTCACTGCCGACGATGTAAACAGGTTCAACAGCATCTGGGTTTGTCTTAAGAAGCTGCACATATGTGTCTTCTGCGACACGTGCCAGCTGCGCACCTCTTCTTGCGATTGTTGCATCGCTCAGACGTGTATTCGGATCATCATCTGCTACCTTCATACTTGTATCGATGTGGATCTTTGTAAAGCCGGCAGCAACATAGCAGCGGATCAGCTCTTCAGATTCCTTCATTGCTTCTGCTTCAGGCTTGGAAGCAAATGTCAGAGGGCCAAGATGGTCACCGCCAAGGAACAGCCTGGACTTGTCAAAGCCGATTTCATCTGCGAGCTTTTCAACAAAAGCCTTGAAATCTGCAGGCTTCATACCTGTATAGCCACCATACTGGTCACACTGGTTTGCTGTACTTTCGATTAATACACAGGAGTTATCTTCCTTACCGCGTAACAGTGCAGCCTTAATGACATATTCGTTTGCACTGCAGCAGGAGTAGATACCTACGGCTCTGCCTTCTTTCTGGGCAGTTACAATTTTCTTTAATGGATTTTCCATGGATTTTTTATCCTCCCAATACAATTCACATTATATAAGGAATACTAATAAATAAGAATGTGGATGCTGAATAATACAAATAACAGACTAAAAATGAACAGAAAACAGGATGAGATGATGTGTAAATTAGGAAAATGGAAACGAAAAAGACAAATGAAAACGATCCCGCAGGATCGTCATGAATCAGATGATCAGTTCGATATAATCACTGATGTTATCGCACACATACTTTGCATGGGCATGAAGCTCTTTTTTGCCGGATGTCATACAGCATCCCTGATCGGCAAATTCCATTAATGGAATATCATTTTCAGCATCTCCAATGGCATAGATATCTGTTTCCTCGATGTGCAGGTAATCTTTGAGAAAGTGGAGTCCATGTGCTTTGGAGATTCCTTTCGGTACTACATCGACAACATATTTATTGGCATAGGCACTGATCTGTGATGAAAAGCGATCGTTGAGTTTTCTGGCAATCGCAGATGCCTCTTCCTGTGTTTCATAGGAAATGACAATCTGTGCATATTTACCCATGTCCAGAAGCTGCTGCTCACTGATATCCGGCATCAGTCCAGGATACCGCTTTTCTTCCAGCTGGTCATTGACAATGATGCGATGTCTGTGGAATCCGTCATTCACAACATAGGATACAACTCCTGGAATGGATTTTGCGAGATACATGATGTCGTGAGACATTAATGGATCCAGATAGGAGGAAAACAGTTCATTTCCATCCCTGTCAAATAACATGCCGCCATTATTGGTAATATAGTAGTCGGCAGGGATATTATATTTTCCGACTTCCTCCAGGATGGATTCCATGGATCTTCCTGTATCCATGACGAACATATTTCCTGCATCCTTCCATCTGTGGATGGAATCCAGATCCTGTTGTGTCACATGATCGAGGTATTTTAATGTTCCATCATAATCACTGGCGAGTAATTTCATTTCTTCTGTTCCTTTTCTATCTTTTCTGCAGTATCTGCATCTACCAGTGCGAAATGCTGACGACTCAGCTCGGCATATTTCTTCTGGTTTTCGCGGTCTTTCTTATTTTTGTAGATGACGGAGATCAGATATTCATTGACACCTTTTTCTCTGTCTTCCATGTTTTCAACTTCCTCAAGAAGATCCTTGAGATCCTTGTCATTTTTCAGAATGAAGATATTATAGACACGGTTTGCTTCAAACTTCATTCTTTCGTTCGGTAATTCATTGATTAAGGAAAGATATTTCTTACTGTTTCTGGCATCTTCCAATCCTACATAGAAGTTGAACGCCTTCATATAGTAGTTTTCTTTCTGTGGGGTTGTTAACGGCATTGCACAGATCTGCTCAAGAATCGCAGTTGCCTCCTTTTTCTTCTGCTCAACGAGTGCTGCATTCAGCTTCAGGTCGAGAATTGCTGATTTTGGGAACAGTGTTTTCATGAAACGTGAGTCTATTTTACTGTGGAACTCTTCAAAACTGCCGTTTTCCAACAGTGAAACCATCTTTCTGTAAGTTGTTGTTTTGAGTGTGTTGATGACCGTAAACATGACAAGAGCGACGACAACTGCTACGGCAATGACTTTCATAAAATCCATAAAAATAAAACCTTCTTTCAATGGATATTATACAGAAATCGGGAATACAAGACGAGTGTTTGTTAATTAGTACAAATATGATGATAAATATTAGGGATGGAATTATGGATGAACATGCTGGTCACAACAGTATGGAAACGATATAATGAGTTTACACAAAGACAGAAGGGTGGGATGGTTTGTTAATTTGTATAAACTGTTCACCAAATCTGTCATGATTTTTAACACTTGGAAAGACTACAATATAGGAAATGGAGGTAATCTTTAATCATGATTATTCAGAGTAAACGCGTCTGGGTTGCAGGTCAGTTCCTGGAAGCTCAGGTCGAATTTGAAAACGACAAAATTACGAATGTATTGCCTTATGGCACAAAGCCGGTAGATGTAGATTACGGCAATGACCGTATCGTACCTGGCTTCATTGATATCCATACACATGGATATGACACATGGGATACAAATGATGCTACACCAGAGGGTCTGCGTCATTGGATGAAGGAAATCCCTTCGGAAGGTGTAACAGGTATCTGCCCGACAACAATTACACAGAGTCATGAAGTTCTTTCTGCTGCAGTCAAGAATGTTGCACGTGTTGTAGAAGAAGGATATGAAGGTGCAGAAATCCTCGGTATCCACTTTGAAGGACCATATCTGGATCAGAAGTACAAAGGAGCTCAGCCGGAACAGTTCTGTGTCAAACCGGATGTAGAAGAATTCAAGCAATATCAGGAAGATGCTAAAGGACTGATCAAGGTCATTACAATGGCATGTGAACATGACGAAGACTTTGCACTGACAGAATACTGTGCAAGCCATGGCGTACTTGTTTCCCAGGGTCACTCTGGCGCAACATATCAGCAGGCAGTCATGGCAGTCGCACATGGTGCAATGTCCATGACACATGTATTCAACGGTATGTCCCCATTCCACCACAGAGATCCAGGTCTTGTCGGTGCGGCATTCCGTTTAAGAGATGTCTATGGTGAAGTTATCTGCGATGGTAATCATTCCAACATCAATTCCCTCAACAACTACTTCATGTCCAAGGGAAGAGATTATGCCATCATGATTTCCGACTCCTTAATGGCTAAGGGTTGCCCGGTCGGTTCCAAGTTCCTGTTCGGTGGCAATGAAATTGAAGTCTATCCGGATGGAAGTGCCCATCTGACAAGCACAAAGGGACTTGCAGGTAGTACACTGCGGATCAACAGAGGTCTTGAAATCCTGGTTGAAAAGGCTGGTGTTCCATTTGATTATGCGATTAACTCCTGCACACTCAATCCGGCAAGAGCACTCGGAGTAGATGATCGTAAGGGTAAGATCTGCACAGGCTATGATGCAGATATCGTAGTTCTGAACAATGACTATGATGTTGTTCAGACATATGCAAGAGGCGTTGCCTGCAAATAATAACTGACAGATGCTTCGTGTGGTAAAACATGCGAAGCTTTCTTTTTAGCACATTGATATACAGTGTGGAAGTATTCTTCAGACACCTGGCTGTTGTAAAATGACAGACATCAGATAAGGAGATGGTATTATGACACAGGAAAGAACTGCAGGAGCATTATTGGTGATGATCGGAATGTTTCTTCTTATAAAACCGAAAGCAACATGGAAAATGACAGAACAGTGGAAAAATAACGATGTTACTTCTCCATCTTCGCGGTATATCACAACGGTACGGATTGTCGGTGGTGTGGCGTGCATACTTGGGGTGCTGCTGTCTGCAGGTGTGATCGGATGAAATCCGGATGGCTTCTTCAGGAGTGATGGCAGGTATTGTCCTGTATCAATCAGATCAGGAAAACTGAATGATTGCCGATTGTATGAAAAATCAAGTATTGAAAAAACAGGCAGAGAAGATCGGTGATAACCGGCATTCTCTGTCTGTTATTTTACAGGTCCTTTTTTTCAAACAGCTTCTGGGACAGAAGCCATGATCCCCCATAGATACCTGCCAGAAGGATAAATGTAAGAATTCCAGGAATGGCATGTATGACAATCTGCGATGACATGAGATCCTGATAGATCTGTGTCATGATAAAGCCGGCAGCTCCGATAACCGCAAACATCAGCAGGAATGCGATTCTTCCTTTTTCTGCACCAAACCGGAAAATCAAAGGCATGCACAGTGCAGCATTCAAAGAAGATACCATATACACAAGCAGAATCAGTATAAGGACTTCAGAAAGAATGAATGTTCCACTGTAAATCATCTGAATGGAAAAGATGATTCCTGAAAGGGCAGTGATGATCAGCTGAATAACCAGACCGATCAGATATTTACAGGAAACGTACTGGTTTCTTGTATATGGCAATGTCAGAAAACATGACTGCCAATGACTGGATTCATCATAGGCAAGCAGGTTGATCGGAATCATACCGCAAAGGATGCATGGATAGAACAGAAACATCAGATTATCTTCGCTGAAAAAAGCGACACCGAAGAAAATGAAGGCAATCATAAGATAGGTACGGCAATATGCTTTCAGCATATACCAGTCTTTCAGTAACAGGCCTTTCATATCAGTGGTACTCCTTTACGAGCTGTACAAACAGCTCTTCAATTGTGACTGGACTGATGGAAATATCTACAGGTATCGCATCTCTTTTTACAAGCGCCTGGATTCCATAGCCTGTATTTTTCTGGTGGAGAATGGAAGAGGATGGCAGCTCAGCAAGCTGGACAGGTGTCAGATTGACAATGCCGTAGCTTGCAAGAAGGACATCCTTTTCTTCACACAGAATCAGCTTTCCACGATGCAGGAAGGCAATGTAGTCACAGCATTTTTCAAGATCCGATACGATATGGGATGAAATCAGAATGGAATGGTTTTCATCCCGGGTGAATTCATTCAGAATATCGAGAACCTCATCTCTGACAACTGGATCAAGGCCGCTTGTTGCTTCATCCAGGATGAGCAGCTTGGCATGGTGGCTTAAAGCAACTGCAATACCTGCCTTCATCTTCATGCCTCGTGAGAAATCCTTGAACTGTCTGTTGTCAGGAATGTTGAACTGACGGATCAGCTGTTCATATCGTTTCTGATCCCAGTTGTGGAATGTCATCTGCATGATCTTTCCGATTTCTTTTGTTTTCAGACAGAGTGGGAATCCGACTTCATCCATGACAACACCAATGTCTTCCTTTGTCAGTGCATCCATATCATCGATATTTCTGCTAAGCAGAGTAATCGTACCTTCATCTTTCTGAATCATCTGCATCATCAGACGGATGGTAGTGCTTTTACCTGCACCATTTTCACCGACAAGTCCCATAATACAACCGCCAGGGAGGGTCAGATTCAGATGATCCAGCGTAAAGTCACCATAGCTTTTACACAGATTCGTTATTTCAATTGCGTTCATTTTCTGTTTTCCTCCAGACTGAAATCAAGCATTTCAATCAGTTCATTCCTGCTCAGGTTGCAGGATACAGCCAGTTTTGTGATTTCATCCATATGATCTTCGATTTTTCTGAGATTTGCTTCTCTGATGAGTTCTGTATTCTTTGCGGATACATAACATCCTTTTGCAGGCACCGTATAGATGAAGCCTTCCTTTTCCAGTTCCTCATATGCGCGCTTTGTTGTAATGAAACTGATATGCAGATCTTTGGCCAGTCCGCGGATGGATGGCAGAGCCTGATTTTCCTGCAGGGTGCCATTGATGATCTGTGCCCTGATCTGCTCGGTAATCTGATCATAGATCGGTGTGCCACTGTGGTTGTCAATCAGAATGTACATGAAATCGCCCCTCTGTTATAACTGTATATACACACTATATACAGTTGGTATATAGTTGTCAACAGAAAAAAGCAGTCTGATCTCAGACTGCTGAAAAGAGCGACTATTGACCGGATCTGCGAACTGCCATCTGGATGTATTTGACAGTCATGAATCCTGCCAGTACTGCAACCATATAACTGATGACGATGATCGGCTTATTGCCGATGACATTTTCGGATACAAATGTATTGATTACAAGCAGAACCGCAAGCGCACCATACAGTACAATATGCAGAATGACTGCTCCCGTGGAAAGATCAATGGTTTCATCAATGGATCTGATCTTTTCCTTTTTGATGAAGCCGGTGGACTGAGCCATATTGTTCAGGAAAGTGCGGTAACGCCACTCCATAAATGCTGCAACCGCAATACTGATTCCGATGGAAAGCCAGATATTCAGGGTGAACAGAATATACAGAAATACAAAACAGATTAATGCAAGTGCATAACGTGACTGGAATGTGGCAAATGTGTTTTCTTTTGTGGAAGGAATGCGATAGGCAATATTTTTATGCTTATCATAATAGATGAGATTACCGTGAGAATCACGATATGTGTTCCTTCCTGAGATCAGTGTATTCTTTGTGGATGATTTAAAGCTTTTTTTCATAATTAACTACCTCACCATTATTATATGCAATAAATGATACATTTATTAGCGGTGAATTTGCACAAATTAGCGACCGCCTTGCAAAGATATATGGTGATATTATAATTCAGTTGTAAATTACGGTAAATAACAGGAGGAACCGAAATGTTTTTTAATTTAAATGAAGACTTCTGGAAACAGAACAACGGTTACTGGACAGCAAAGGAAATCTGCCAGCAGCCTGAAACGTGGAAAAAGACAGTTGCTCAGATCAGAAATGAAAAGGATGCACTGGAAGCTTTCATTGCCCGCACAACAGACAACGAAGACTATGACATCATCCTGACAGGCGCAGGCACAAGTGAATTCGTTGGAAACTCCATTTTCCCATCCTTGCAGAAAAAGCACAACCACAAGGTCAAGTCCTATGGGACAACAGATATCGTAGCTGATCCGGAAAGCTATATCTCCCGCACAAAGCCAACACTGCTGATCAGCTTCGGCAGATCCGGTAACTCTCCGGAATCCGTTGGTGCAGTTGAGGCTGCAAATATTGTATGTGAAAAGATCTCTCATCTGTTTGTGACATGCAACTGCAATGGTGCTCTTTCCAAATTTGCTGAAGGCAAGGAAAACTGCTATGCAATCAACCTGACACCTGAAACACATGACCAGTCTTTCGCAATGACATCTTCTTATTCCAATATGTATCTAGCTACACTGCTGGCTTTGAATCTGGATGAACTGGACGCTTATGAAAAGATGATCAATGTTGTGATTGAACATGGTCAGAATTTCCTGAACGGTGCATGGGAAACAGCGAAGAAGGCAGTTGATGAATTTGACTTCAACCGTATTGTTTACCTCGGTTCCAACAACCTCAAGGGTGTTGCACAGGAATCCGCACTTAAGATCTGCGAGCTGACAGGCGGTAATGTTGATACAGTATTTGATACACCAATGGGATTCAGACATGGTCCTAAGTCTGTTATCAATCCAAACGTTTTGACAGTTGTATATCTGAGTGATGATCCATACACACGTCAGTATGAATATGACATTATCAAGGAAATGAGTCCGGAACGTAAGGGTAATAAGATTCTTGTTGTTTCCAGCAAGGATGATGACATTAAGCAGTATGCTGACTACTTCATCTCCATGGATAACGGTGTTGATCTGCCAAATGTTGTCTGCGGTCTTGAATACATCATGGTTGCTCAGACAATCGCAATCTTCAAGTCTCTCAAACTCGGCTTCACACCGGATAATCCATGCCCAAGCGGAGAAGTCAACCGTGTCGTTAAGGGTGTTATCCTGTATCCATACACACTGAAATAAGAGGAATACAAATCATGGCAGTAGGAATTATCGTTACCGGACACGGCAGATTTGCAGAAGGTCTGACAACTTCCGTCAACCTGATTGCCGGTCCACAGGAAAACTATGTACCAGTCAATTTCGAACACGAAGTTGATGAGCTTGAAAAGGATCTGAATGCAGCTCTGCAGTCATTGAAGGACTGCTCAGGTGTCATTGTATTTGCGGATCTGGCTGGTGGTTCTCCATATAAGACAGCTGCAGTTGTTGCTCAGAGCTACCAGAATGTTGAAATCATTGCCGGCACAAACCTGCCGATGCTGTGCGAAATCGTTATGGCAAGAACTTTTGTTGACGATGCAGCATCTCTTGCAGACATGGCAGTCAATACAGGAAAGGATCAGATCAGCAGATTTGATATGGCAAGCCTGTTAAGCACAACAGAAGAAGACGAAAACGACGACTTCTCTGACGGTATCTGATGAATCATTGAAGATGCTTCTTTCTCATAAGAGGCATTTTTTTGTGGTTCTGTCATGCTATATGACGCTTTGATCCATGGGAATGAGTGGTATATGGCGATATAATCATACTGTAATGAAAGAGAGGATTCATCCATGATACAGTTTCTTCTCGCAGAGATTTATCTTGCCTTTATATCTTTGGGACTGCCGGATTCCCTGCCTGGTTCAGCATGGTTGATCATGATCGGTCTGGGATGTGCGCCGATTTATCCATGCATCATTCACTCCATACCGGATCATTTTGGTAAGGGGAATTCTCCGGCACTGATCGACATACAGATGGCCAGTGCGTATATTGGCATTATGGTCATGCTGCCATTGTTCAATCTGATCGCAAATCATATATCCATTACACTTTACCAGGTATATCTGTTATAAATTTGCGGCGAAAACCCACATGCTTGCGTGTGGGATGAAAGCCGCATCTCTTTGGTTTGACGACAACATAGATAAAATATTTAAAATATGTATAAACAAAA
>JAEDEK010000063.1 GCA_016293365.1 Bulleidia sp.
ACATCCACTTCATTGCTGGTTTTTGCTGTATGACGGCTGGTTCATCTTTCAGCCTACAATCAAGGAAATCAGATGTCTGATATGCCTGATACAATAATCTGCAATAGAGCAGAACTAGGTAGACTGAATCTCATCAATTACACAATCAACAAAATGGTTGAAGAACGGATTATAATAAAAGACTAATCATTGATTCATGACCGGTATATTTTGCACTTACTTATTTTCTGTGATTGTGGGATGTAATCTTGTTTTCATACATGGATCTGTCTGCACGATCAAACAATACACGGAAAGAACAGTTTGGATAATCTGTGGATACTGCATGGCCACAGGCATAACTGATTTCCAAATATTCACTTCCACCATGATGCATGTGATTGAATTCCTTCACTTCTTTTTCCAGTTTCTGCAGAATACCGGATACCTGTTCTTCAGTTCCATCATAAATCACCGCCATGAATTCATCCCCTCCATATCTGCCGACAAAGTGTGGCGATGGAATCGAATTACGCAGCAGTCTAGCAAAATTGGCAATCATCTGATCACCAACAGAGTGTCCGAGTCTGTCATTGACTGTTTTCAGGTTATTCAGATCGAAGACAATACATCCGATCGGCTGATTCATGATTTCAGGATCATTGAAGAATGATTCACACCTGCTTTTGTTCGGTAATCCTGTATGCTGGTCGGTATATGCCTGCTGTTCAAGCTGACTGTTTTTCCTTCTGATCCTTGCATTTTCCACATACCGGGCAATCATGATAATGATCAGAATACTGATGTCAGCTGTTGACAGAAACTCCAGATACCGTAAACCCGTGGCAATGGACTGTGAATAGTCTTCTGCAGCAAATACCGTCTGATCTGCCATTCGGAAATATTCTTCACTGATGTCTACAATCTCTGTATTCTCATAACCAATGTTCCTGACTTTATAGATTTCATCCTTCAATACCTGCCAGTATTTCATCTGTTCATCCAGATCCTGCTGGTATGTTTCATCCTTCAGACTGACAAGGTTGTATTTTCCGCCTCCGAACTTCAATCCGTTCAGTATTTCGTCCAGATATTCAATCAGCTGATCATTTGGTCTTTCTGCTATTTCAAGTTTCACTTCACGTTGCGTTGCCCCATGGATGATACCAGCATAATTAATGACCCTTGCAGTTCCCTGCAATGCATCAATACGTATGATCATTACCGTAACAAACCCCATCATCAGTATTACCAGAACGCTCTGAATCAGCGTCATTGCTGATTTGATTTTTTTCATAACACCATCCCGTTTGTAATATATCACTCACATTACTCCGGCTATGATATGAGGTCAGACATGATATGTCAACAGATACAGGATTCCTTTTTTTAAATCAATGTACAGGTATTGTTCAAATCAGACGATACCCGTGATATGTCGTGAAATCAATATAACGTAAAGAAAGTATACTGACGGTCACCGCAGAACAGAAAAAAATGCACATTCACCTGGCAGCCATGTGCACTTTTCATACTTTTTCAAACCGGAATACTCTTCTCTGTAACCCATCAAATGTACATGTAAACAAAGTAAGATCCCATTCTCCACTGTTCAGCTGTTCCACATCTCCCGGTCGCATTATTTCCTGTTCAAAAAGCTGATAGGTAAATACATTACCGTCAATATCAGACAATACTGCTGTATCACCTGTATTCATCCGATACAGAAATCCGAAGTGAGCATAACTGTTATGGGCACAGATAATCATATCATCCGTGTATGCGGAACCACTGTATCTGCATAGAGCCATCCACATACCATTCGAATGGCTTCTGAACATAAGAAAACCAGGAGAATATGATATGCATCCATATCCCCCTGGCACTCTTTCTTCGGTTTTTTGATGAAATAATCAATCCGCTTTGGTGAATGTCACCCAGCAGTAACCATCTCTGCCGATCCATCAACGATATTCCCTGAGGATGTATTATTTGAACAGTGACAGTTTTCTTGCTACGGCAAGCAGCAATGCTACATTACCTGCCAGAGACACAGTTCCAACCCCAAGGCTGACATATGTGATTGTCTGTGTACTTTTGATCTCTTCCATATGATCCGTATCCGTCTGCTCCTGTGTTTCAACCTGTTTCTGCAGATCTTTCAGTTCCTGACGAAGAACATCAAGTTCATTTTGAAGCAGCTCAATGTCTTTCTTATGTACGGATATTACTTCTTCCACCGTTGCATTTGCAGCATCAATATTGTTCTGCATTGCACTGTCTGCCATTGAAGATGCAGCATCCAGTGTTGAAGAGATGGTATCAATTCTGTTATTGATGGTTTCGAAATCAGTTGTCATGTTTTCCGTCAGTTCATTTCTGACTTCTTCCAGATCATCCTGAACCTGTTCGATTTTTTTACCTGTCAGTTCATCTGACTGTTTCATCAGATCCTGCAGAGCTGTAAGTTTATCCTGCAGAGATGCAATATCAGACTTCATAAGCAGATCGGCACTTGTATATGCATCTGTCAGATCAGCTACTGCCTGCTCCATTGATTCATCTGTAGCATTTCTGACTTCATCAATCGCTGCAGTAAGATCTGCATTGACCTTGTCAATGGCTGTCTGCAGTGCAGCATCTGCTTCTGTTGTTGTCTGCTGTAATTCTGCAAGCTGATCAGACTGAGCAGCAAGCTCAGAATTCAGCAGTGCATCAGCTTCCTTGTAAGCCGCAATCAGGTTATTAATGCTTTCCGCATTGGCTGTTCCCTGTTCCGCAAGTTGTGTATTTAAGGCATCGATCTGTGCCTGCATTTCCGTTTTAGCATCAGCAATCAGGTTTTCAATTTCCTGTGGGGTTAAAGAGAATGCAATGAATACTTCATTGGAAGGAATACCCATATACCCAGAAGCACCGCCATCAATTTCACGATAACTTGATACTGCATAGGTTGCACTGTTGTTCGTATACTGGCTGACATCAATTTCAGTTGTATGTGGGCTACCTGCACCTGTATTGCTGACAATCTTTACTTTTTCGCCATCTTGCCAGATGACAAAATGCGTAATCTCCATTCTTCCTGTTTCCAGTTCCGGACTTGTCCATGTCAGTGTTACTTTACCATCATTTTCCGATGTATATTCCGCAGTCAGGTCATCTGCCGGTTTAGGAAGATCCCTTTGGTTTCTCACAGCATAACCGACAAATGGTACGCCTGCAAACAGATCTGATGTTTTCCAACCGATCAGTTTCCAGTCAAAACCATAATCATCCAGATCTTCCGTCAGATTCTGAACAGCACCAGATGTCTCTTCCGTTGTGATATGAGCGCTTGAAATTGATCTGTTGCTGAGATATTCATAATCTGCGGTGACACCCTCATACGCACTGACAGGGATAAGACCTCCATCAGCCCCGAAAAGAATCGCCAGATTTGCATAGCATCCTTCCGCAATGGTTGTTGTCTTCTCTGTTTCCAGTGTTGTGGAATATGTCTGTTCCTGTGTACCTCCTGCGTACGAAAGTTTCATCCATGTTTCGGTACTGCCACTCTTTGCCGTACCAAGATCCCAGCCACCACTTTGACTTGTAGAACCATAGACAGTGCCATCGTCTGCATATCTGAACGGATTACCTTCGTTATCCAGATAGTATTTTGCCATCAGCTCATCCGTAATGATATCCAGTTTATGACTTTCCTCAAGATGAGTCTGCTGACTCTTATTCTCATCTACCTTTGTATTGTAGATTGATGCCAGATCGTTATACTGATCCACAGTTACAGATGTAAATACAGGGTATTGAGGAGCGGAAACAACCAGTCCTCCCGTTTTCCACTCACCGTTCAGATACACGTCGTAGAAGTAGTAGTACATCAGTGTCTGACGGAGAATGACCTGATTCTGGTCATTTGCTTCAAATGTTCCCGTGAATGTATTTTCCACACTTTCAGTAAATTCTTTATTCAGTTCGAAGGCACATCCCATCGACATTTCGGTTTTAAGTGGTCCAGCCTCCAGTTCTGCTGTGATACCGACGTTAAAGGATTCTTCTGATCCTGTGCCTCTTGTGGAACGATAGCTTTCGGAATAGCTGTATTTGGTAGAGCTGTTCTCTGCGCCAAGTTCGGAATAATATGGTGCAGCCTGCAGGAATGCTACGACTGTAGGATCCGTATATGCAAATGCCTTGCCGCTGTATCTTGTAATAACAGAGTCATCTCCGATGTCAACCGGAATCATCAGTGCAACCGGACTTCCATTAGATCCATCAACAAAAGCCTGACTGTCACCGATTGTCTCTCCTTCAGCTGTCATACGGCCCATAGCTGTTACATGTGAGAACCTCTTGAATTTCAGTTTCAAGCCAGTTCCATAGTATCCACTTGATTCAGGAGCATTCATATCTCCATTCTGCCAGAATACCCATGACTGAAAGTTGTATTTTCCTTCCACGCTAGGCTTGTTCGTTTCATTTGTGTGTGTTTTGTAGCCGATGGTCAGGATTGTTGCTTCATTTCCGCCTGCCACACCAAACAGATTTCCTGTTGATGCACTGTAAATAAATACCTCGTCTATATCTTTGCCATAAAGCTTTTCCGTCAGTTCTAAAAATGGATTACTGTCACAGTTATCTTCTTTTTCTTCCGTTGTATTTGTTGCAATGGAAGCCAGCTTGCCACTGTCATCCAGGAAATAGAACCAGCCATTAGCGAACACATATTCCTTGGTTCCCTTACCGTTGACCGCAACACACTCGACAGAATACTGCTGGTACAGGTTTTCCCCTTCACGCAGTGAGTCATCTTTGGCGATCGGACTGATATCACTTCTGCTCATCAGTCTGATACCACCATCACTCTTGAGTGTTCCAGCCCCTTTCGACTGGTAATATGCATAAGCCATGACATCAGAATTCTTACTGTCATCGACACTGATCGGTTTGCTTTCTGTAGTCTTGTTTGTATATCCGGCAACTACTACTTCACCAACACCATCCCCATCGATATCACCAATGGAAACATCCGGAAATGCCATTGTGATATTGCTTCCATTGATGTTCTGAATGACAGATGTACGGTCTATTTTAAGGTTTTTTACAATGGTATCATTAGATGTATTTTTCTGCCCATAACCTACAGCCAATGTTGGAATAACCGTTTTATTCTTTACTGAACTGACAAAACCGGATTCGATATCACCTGTATAGGAAAGTACAGCCAGATCATCAATACCGTCACCGTTGATATCTCCACTGTCAAGAGACACGCAAAGGTTGTTTCTGATCTTATTATTCTCAACCATACCTGATCTGACGTAGTCATTGTTCAGATACTTTCCACTTGAATCGGAACCAAGCGTTTCATAAATGTAATCCGAGTGACTGAGACTGATTTCTATCAGTCCGTATCTGTCAGTGCTATTCATCTTTTTAACAAATGAATTGTAGACAACAAGAGTATCTTTCCCATCGCCATTATAGTCACCCGCTGTAATCTGATAGAAGTTTTTGGAGTCGACGACCTGAAGCCCGGTCATCAGCTCGTATACGATTGACTCTTTATTCACAATCGCGCTAGTGCGTAGAACCTCTTTTGTGTCCGCATTAATAATATATACATAAATTGAACCGGTTTTCCTGGTGGTATCCAGTTTTGCACCGATGATTGCGATATAGTTTTTCTTACCACATCCCGTCGGATCAAAAGACACACCCTGAGCATAACGAAGACCGGAAATATTGCTTATACCTGCCTGAACTAGAGGACGATCTTTCTGTTCAACATATTGAACCATATATTCATCCAGAAGATCTTCATGGAATATCTGAGACTTTACTGTTTCGTCTTTTGAAATATACTCGAAGACTTCCATCTTTTCCAGCATGGCAAATTCTTCTTCCTTTTCTGTTGCATATGGTGTCACAGAGTCGGTATTAAAACCTTCAGGCTCAATACTGTTCTGATTCAACATGGCATTGAAGATCTGTTCGCCGGTCGCATCAGTCTGGTTATAACCAAGACTGTTATCCGTATTTGGATACCATGGCCTGATAATCATTTCTTCGCTGTCATCAGGTTCATATGGATGAATAGTCATTTCTGCGTTAATCTGTGACACAAGCATACCAGGTACCAGTACAAGTGATGTCAACAATGCTGTCAGTGATTTTTTCATGGTTGGTGTTCCTCCTTTGTTTCAGGTTTTATCTGAGATAGATACATTGAAATACCTTTCTTCAGCACTCCCAGCTGTGCCTGAAGATAATATTCGTCTTCGAACAGTGCATAATGTACGCATGCTCTGACAAAAATAAAGATCAGTGGCGTGATGATATCCGCAGGGATGTCAAGAATCTTTTCCAGTTTTCTGCCATAGGTGGAATATCGCTGATTGATCCCTTCAAAATAGAATTTTCCATATTCATGGTATTTCGGCTGTGTGTAGATCTGATACATCAGCCGGTATTTTTTGCCATGCTCATGTGCAGTCCAGTAAGGAATCTTTTCAATATAATCCTTCAGCTGACTGACATCCGTCGGAGCCCTTTCCATGAAGTCATCTTCCACTTTTTTCATGCAATGTGAGGTTGCCTGAATAATCAGATCATCCAGATCCCTGAAGTAGGTATACAGATTTGCCGCAGAGAAACCGCATGCTTTTGCAAGTTCCTTCATGCCGACAGATCCAAGTCCTTTTTCCGCATAACAGGCAAAGCATTTTTCCATAATCTCGTTTTTTCGACGGGAATATTCTTCCTCATTCCGCACTCTCATATGACCATTTCTTTCGTATTGACTGATCGACCATTAAATTATTTATAAAAAAAGAAGCGGAAACAACATCATTTCCGTATTTTGCTGCCAACTCTGTAACATTTTATGTAACACGAATATTGATAGAAATATGACGTTTCATCCGAAAAACACGATCTGAAATCATCGGCATTTCCATAAAACATCTCGTTTTGTATATGTATTGTTGTTGAAATCGGATCATGTATGTTTTT
This sequence comes from Bulleidia sp., assembly GCA_016293365.1. GTDB lineage: Bacteria > Bacillota_I > Bacilli_A > Erysipelotrichales > Erysipelotrichaceae > Bulleidia. Next base: position 6,991 of record JAEDEK010000063.1, read on the forward strand.
TATTCACTGAATGTTACGTTCAGTCATTGTATTAGCAATATAAATATCTCATAAATACACTTTTTTCATTACATTCGATGTTACACATGAGCCATAGATACTGCCATTACTGTTTCACATCCGTCTGGTTCAGACCATGTCCTGGTACAGGAGCAGATTCCGATCTCCTGCTTTTTCTGAAAATATCACTTAATCTGGACTTTTTTTCGTGGGTTCTGCATTTCCCGGTAATAACTACAATGGAGGTTGATAAATATGTATTATTCAGACAACATTGCGGTAGACCGCAGCAGACTCACCGATTACGATTTTATTCGAACACGTCTTTTTCTAAGACTGATCAATCCGAGGATCAACAGAACCAGCTATATGAATTCCCCGTACACTTCATTTCTTGATCTGAAGATTGTCTATCACATCATGATTAAAGAAACAGTCGACAAAGTTGCGTCCGTCCGTGTGGACAACCATCTATTTGATCAGTATGGAGTATCACTGGAAACCCTTCACGCCGATGCACTGAAAGGCTCTGTGAAAATGTTTCCTTCCCGCATACTCCCCGTTTCATCCATGCTGAACCACGCAGATGAAGAAAAAGGATGGAAGGAGGATCCTGCCATCATCTGTATTACCAATACAGATGGTATGTATGGTGCAACATCCATTGTCTATCCCGATACACTGAAGACGATCGCTGAAAAGGTCAATGCCAATCTGTACATTATTCCATCATCCGTAGATGAATGTATTGCGGTTACAGACAGTGATAACATTATTCCCGGAAAGATCAAAGATCTGCTGAATGATGTAAACAGAACACTGCTGCGTTCAGATCAGCGTTTATCGGATCATCTGTATTATTATGACCGGCGTTCCGATCAGCTGATGTCCATGACATGAGCATCTGTTTTACTCCATCATTTCATCCATTCTTTTCAGAATCCTTTTCTTCTCGAGTATTTCTTCTTCAATGATGATTTTCTGTATTCGCTGGATACCTTCTGCATTATACAGGAGGTATCCTCTTTCATTATGCCCGCTCGGGTGTACAAGGCCTGCTTTTTCATACCCCTGTATTGACCTTCTTGTTACACCTGTTATTCTGCATACCTGCCGCAATGTCCAAACTTCATCCATTTTGACAACATAAAACTGCACTTTACGTGCAGTCAAATGCTTTTCGAAGAATCACTGAAAGACAGAGTTTTCAATCACCCTGCCACGATGACAGCCACTGCTCATCAGCCTTCTGTATATGCATTGTTCCATTTTCATTTCTGCAGACATATACAGATGCATCGGGATGCTTATCATCCATCATCACAAATGGAAACTGCTTCATATCCGTTGCAACACCGCAACGCCCATACCGATCCATCGCAATCAGAGAAATATCACCGGCTTTATAACCGGCTGTTTTCAGACGATCCAGATGTTCAAAGAGTGCTGTTTCGCATGCTTTCTGAACATCCATCCCAGCTTTGATAAAGCTGACCACAGAAAAACTCAAGCATCCCCTCATCACATCTTCCCCATTCCCGGTAGCTGCCGCACTTCCAACAAGACTGTCACAATAGAATCCGGAACCTATCACGGGTGAATCACCGACTCTGCCTGGATGCTTGAAAGGAAGTCCGGATGTTGATACACCACAGGATAACCCTACTGAATCCTTTGCGATCATGCATACAGTATCATGTTCCATGATGCTTTTTCTGTGCTGTTTATACTGCTGACAGGCATAATTACTTAACATTTCTTTTGATTCAAAGCCATGCTCAACAGCATACTGCTTCGCACCTTCCCCACACAGAAAACAGTCTTTTGTCTTACCTGAAAGTTCCATTGCGACTGCGATTGGAGAAGCGATATCACGCAATCCTGCTACTGCACCAAACTGCATGGTATTCCCATCCATATAGGAAGCATCCGTTTCCACAATTCCACATGCATTGGGAAAACCACCATAACCGACATAATGGTAATCCGGATTGTTCTCCACATCTGTAATTGCTGTAAGAAGGGCTGCCTTGCGGTCATCTTTGACAAACAGATCCTCATATGCCTGATGCATACCATCCAATGACATTTTCCATGTGGCGATCATCGCATGTTTTATATATTCCATATCTTAATCCTGATTACCTTCCCAGTAAATACGCTTTTTGAAGCCACCACGTTCTGCAGCTTTTTTCCTGCGTACTTCTTCCAACTGCTGCAGGGTATAACCCCTGGCAATACAGATTGCCTGCAGTACTTCCAGCACATCTGCCATTTCTTCAATGGATCCATCTGCTCTGTATTCCTCAACTTCTTCACAAAGCTTGCGATCCAACTCCCTCACATATTCTTCTTCATCCATAATCCGGATGATCGGTGTTTTCCCATCTTCCTGAATGATTTCCGGAATCCGGTCTCTGACCAGTTTACCCATTTTTAAATACCTCTGCTTTATTCATCATTTTATCACAGCCGTTCCTATATGACAGAGTTGTCTGTCAGTTACTGAAGCTGTAGAATAAACAGAAGAAAAAGGAGAATCCATGATCCGACCAGTCAGAAAAGAAGACCTTGTACGTCTTGCGGAAATCATCGTTTTCAACAACAGAAAAAACTACTATCCGATCTTTCAGGATATCGTTTATTCATTCAAAGAATACAATGTCGTATCCGTTATGAACATGTTTGAGAATGATCCTGTTTTCATGATATCCACATATGTATTTGAAGATGAGGTCATCAAAGGTTTCATCACAGTATATGAAGGAGAAATCCTCAAGCTGTATGTGGATTCTTTCTTTCAGAATCAGAAGATCGGCCAGAAACTGATCGATGCCTTTCCTGATGCCATACATCTTTGGGCATTACAGAAAAATACAGGAGCCATTGCTTTCTACAGAAGAAATGGTTTTACATGGGATAAAACAACAAAGAAAGAGGAAGGAACGGATGAAAATCTGATTCATCTGATCAGAATCGATTGATCAGATCAATAAAAGGAGAATATATGGAAATTACAGAAGAAGTATTATCTGCCATTCTCGATGCCTATGCATATGAGATTGTATTTGCAGACAGAGATCACATCATACGCTACATGAACGCCACTGCAAAAAGACGTTATGCAGGCAGAATCAGTATCGGTGCAAGTCTGTTCAACTGCCACAATGAAAACTCACGTATCAAGATCGAACAGTTTCTCAAGCGTGCAGATGAAGGTGAAAACGAAATGTATGAACTGTACAATGGAAAAACAGGAGAAAGAGAATTCTTTGTTCCTGTCAGAGATCGCAACAACAAAGTCATCGGATACTTTGAACGCCATGAAAAACCATGGGATCCATCTCATCCAGAAGTACCTGTAGGAGACTACTGGACAAATCGCATCTGAAAACAGGACAGAATACCACATTCTGTCCTGTCAGTTTAAGCTGATTCCTGTGATCTAGGCATTTGGAACAATGCTGTATCTGTCTGTGGTTCTGTACAGATATGTAAAAGCTGAAAAGATATATCGGCAGGCTGTCAGAACTTGAAAGATTCGATCAATGGAAATCCCTTTATGTATCAGTCCGATCATTACAGAGCCAATGGTTTTCTTCTGCCATCGCATGATTCTGATGCCGGAGATACCATATTCAGAAAAGGAAATGGATAACGCCATCAAATACGCAAAGGAAAATACAGATATCCATGTACAACCGAAAAAAGATGGACATGTCATCCATATGATCATCACAAATATCAGCGAATCTGAGCTGAGTGAACATGATCTGTATCACCTGTTCGACCGTTTCTATCGTCCCGACGCTTCCTGCAACTCATCAACTGGCGGTTCTGGACTCGGTCTTGCCATGGCAAAGGAAATCGTACAAACACATAAAGGAACCATAAAAGCTGAAATGCATGATCATGCATTAACCATCCATATTGCACTTTCCACTCATTGAACCCCGAATCGAGTAGGAGGAACTAAGTAAAGATTCTTCCTTTACTTAGCCCCGACCTCTCACACCACACGTACGTACCGTTCGGTATACGGCGGTTCGAAATTCAATAACTATGTACTAGCTGATAGTGGTCTGCTAATGATAGCAGACCTTTTCTTT
>JAEDEK010000064.1 GCA_016293365.1 Bulleidia sp.
GCTAAAAAGGAAAAGAAAGAAATCGCTGGTGGTTTACTTTTAAGTGCTGCTTTAACCAGTATGTTAACAGGTATTACTGAACCGATCGAATTCACATTCCTGTTTGTTGCTCCATTACTTTATGTCATTCACTGCGTCTTTGCAGGTCTTGCCTACATGCTGATGCACATCCTCAATGTCGGTGTTGGTATGACATTCTCTGGAGGTCTGATTGACCTGACTCTGTTTGGTATCCTGCAGGGTAACGCAAAGACACACTGGATCTGGGTTGTTGTCGTCGGTGTTGTATACTTCGTTGTTTACTTCCTTGTCTTCTCTACACTCATCAAGAAGATGAACCTGAAGACACCGGGAAGAGAAGAAGATGATGAAGAAACAAAGCTTTACACAAGAAGCGATGTCAACGCAAAAAATGCTTCTGCCAATAACAGCGATGCACAGTCCGCTCTGATTGCCAAAGGCCTTGGCGGAAGCGGAAACCTCTGTGATGTTGACTGCTGTGCTACAAGATTAAGAGTCACAGTTCACGATGCATCCAAGGTTGACCAGGCAATTCTCAAGGCATCCGGCGCAGCTGGTGTGATTGTTAAGGGTAATGGCGTACAGGTCATCTATGGTCCAAAGGTATCCGTTATCAAGTCCAATCTGGAAGATTATCTTTCTTCCCCACATGCAGAAGAAGAAATTGAAGTTCCAGTTGTTACAGAAGAAGTCAAGCCACAGGAAAACAGCCTGCACGGTACATTCAATGCCATCTGCAAAGGCAAGGTTGATCTGATCACAAATACACCGGATGAATCCTTCGCTCAGAAGATGATGGGTGATGGTGTCATGTTCGAACCGGAAGAAGGAAAGATATATGCACCATGCGACGGTACAGTTGAATTCGTATTCCCAACAAAGCATGCCATCGGTATGAAGAGCGTGGATGGAGTTGAACTGTTGCTGCACATCGGTATTGATACAGTCAAGATGAATGGTGAAGGCTTTGATGTCAGAGTCAGCGATGGTCAGAGCGTCAAGGCTGGAGATCTGCTGATGGAAGTCGATCTTGCTAAGGTCAAGGAACAGGCAAAGTCCACCGCTTCCGTTATGGTCTTCACAAATCTGTCTGAATCCAATACAATTGAAGTAGTCAGACTCGGTGATGTTGAACCATCTCAGCCGGTTGTCAATCTGAAATAATCTTCGTTTCACAGGTGTTGTATGTATAAAGTCAGAAAAGTCCTCAATAACAATGCAGTTGTCGTCATCGACACAGATTCCATGCAGGAATCCATCCTGATCGGTACAGGTATCGGTTTTCAGAAGAAAACCAATATGATACTGGATGCCGATCTGACAAAGCTGACAAGATACGTACAGGAAAAAGGTGTGGATGTTGCCACAAGAGCCGCAAAAAACGATGCAGTCTATCTGGAAGCAGCCAGTGAAATCATCACCCTGGCCGCCAGCACCTTTGATCAGTTTGATACAGGTATTCTTCTGACCCTGTCAGATCATATTGCATTTGCGGTAAGTCGAATGAACAACGGACTTGTCATTACCAATCCATTCCGTAATGATATTCGTCTGATGTTCCATGAGGAATATGAAGTTGCCTTGAAGAGTGTGCCGATCATCGAAAAATACATCGGTATTACAATCAATGAAGATGAAGTATCCTATATCACACTGCACCTGCATTCCGCAAGAAGTGATCTGAAAATCGATCAGACCCTGATGCTGGCAACTCTGATCAATGAATCCGTGCATGAGATTGAAGACATGCTGAATATTCACATTGATGAAAACAGTCTGTCCTACTCCAGACTTCTGACCCATCTGAAATACCTGCTGTTACGATGCAGAATAAAGGAAAAACTGCGGATTGACATGGATGAATACACAAGGAACAATTTCCCTGTTTCCTATGACATTGCTCATAACATCGTCCATAAGATGGAAAAGCATCTGAAACTGGACATTGATCCGACAGAAACAGGCTATCTTGCCATCCACATTGAAAGAATATGCTCTGATGCATGATCTCAAGGAAGACTCCAGTCTTCCTTTTTTCGTATGGCAGGCAAAACAAAAACCGGTGTTACCCGGTTATTGATTATTCTTCTCCATCAAAGCAGTATGTACAGAGTCTGCACTTCGGTAAGCCGATGGATTTTACCATGTCATGCAGGTCATGGTAACGCAGTGTTGTAAAGCCGGAAATACGACGGATCTCCTCACACATATTCTGATACTTTTCTGTAGAAGGATCAGCATATTCCTTCAGGATTTCCGGTGTGACTTTTCCGTTTTCAAGCTTATGAATCACTCTTCTTGTGATCAGATCCATTTCAGAAGAAGAACGTGAGAAGTTCAGATATTTACAGCCATACATGATCGGCGGGCAAGCTGGACGTACATGTACTTCTTCTGCCCCGCTGTCATACAGGAACTGTGTTGTTTCTCCAAGCTGTGTACCTCTGACAATGGAGTCATCGATCAGAAGCAGTTTCTTGTCTCGAATCAGTTCCTTGACAGGAATCAGTTTCATCTTGGCAATCATGTTACGCTGCTTCTGGCTGGATGGCATGAAGGAACGAGGCCAGGTTGGTGTATATTTGATGAATGGTCTGGAAAATGGAATTCCTGACTCATTGGAGTAACCTACCGCATGGGCAGTACCGGAGTCCGGTACACCGGCAACACTGTTGACTTCCACACTGTTTTCCTTATCTCTTTGTGCAAGCAGTCTGCCGCATTCATTACGCATGACTTCAACATTGACACCTTCATATGTGGATGATGGATAACCATAGTATACCCATAAGAAGGAACAGATCTTCATTTCTTCTCCTGGTGCCTTGCACTGAGTAACGCTGTCTGGTGTGATAAATACAATTTCACCAGGTCCAAGGTCACGATCATGTGTGTAACCAAGGTTCAGAAATGCGCTGCTTTCAAAAGTCATACAGTAACCCGTATCCTTTTTACCGATGATGATCGGTGTACGGCCAAGTCTGTCTCTGGAGGCATAGATTCCATCCTTTGTCAGAAGCAGAACACTCATGGATCCCTCAATGATATTCTGGACGTATTCCAGCCCTTCTACAATGCTGTTTTTGTGGTTGATCAAAGCCGCAACGAGCTCTGTCGGATTGATTTCACCTGTACTTGTTTCCAGAAAATGAGTAACCCCTCTTTCAAAGCACAGAGCCTTGAGTTCCTGCAGGTTATTGATACGGCCTACGGTAGTGATCGCAAAGGATCCAAGATGGCTTCTGACAAGTAATGGCTGCGCCTCGCTGTCAGAAATAACGCCGATTCCAAGGTTTCCTTCGAATTCTTCAATGTCCTTTTCAAACTTTGTTCTGAAAGGTGTATTCTGAATGTTATGGATGGAACGGTTGAAACCATGTTCGCCATGGACAACCATACCTGCCCTTCTTGTTCCAAGATGGGAATGATAATCCACACCAAAGAACAGATCCAGTACACAATCCTCTTTTAATGCTGTGCCGAAAAATCCACTCATCTGTTATTCTCCCCTTTTTGACTGCAAAATCATATCACGAACCATTTCGATACAAAAGAAAAAACAGATGTTTTCTGTTTCATATGAAGAAAGAAATGTGCATTGATTTCTTCATTCTTTCATTCATTCCGTTTTTGTATCATAATAGAGAGCATGTACAAAGGAGTGATAAACAGATGATAACAGAACAGATCAGTCCACAGCTTCTTGCTCTGGCAAAGCAGTCTGATACGCAGCTGAAAGAAACATATGACCGTATTGATGCAGTAGCTCTGCATAATTCCGACAGAATTCTCTCCGCCTTTATTGAAAACAGAGTATCCTATTCCGACTTTGCGGAAATGAATGGTTATGGCAACTATGATGAAGGAAGGGACAAACTGGAAAGAATGTTCGCAACCGTACTGGGGTGTGAGGATGCTCTTGTCAGACCTCATATCATGAGTGGTACAAATGCACTGTATCTGACTTTTTCCGGCCTGCTCAAACACGGAGATACGATGATTTCATTGACTGGAACACCATATGACTCCCTGCAGGAAATGATCGGAATCAGCGGTGAATCAACCCAGTCATTAAAGGCATATGGTGTCAGATATGAACAGATCGATCTGATTGACAATGAATTTGATGAAGAGGCAATTGTCGAAAGACTGAAGCGCAATGATGTCCGACTTGTTGAAATCCAAAGATCCCGTGGCTATTCCTCCCGCAGATCCTTAACACTTGATCGGATTGAACATGTCATTTCACGAATCAGAGAAGTCAACACAGATGTCATCATCATGGTTGACAACTGCTATGGCGAACTTGTCGAAGAAAGAGAGCCTGGACATGTCGGTGCCGATGTTGTCGTAGGATCACTGATGAAAAACCTCGGTGGAGGCGTTGCTTCCACAGGTGGTTATATTGCTGGAAGAAAGGATCTGATTGAATCGATCGCCGATCGACTGACTGCTCCTGGCATCGGCAAATACCAGGGGGCAAATTTCAATCAGAACAATGCCTTCTTCAAAGGGCTGTTCATGGCTCCATCCGCTGTGGCAAGTGCTCTGAAAACTGCAGTCTTTTCAGCCTATATGCTGGAAAAGCTCGGCTATGACAATGTTTCTCCAGCCTGGAATGAATTTCGTACCGATATCATCCAGACAGTAGAGCTGAAGAGCGAAGAAAACCTGGTCCGCTTTACACAGGGCATTCAGGAAGCATCTCCGATTGATTCCTATGTCCGTGTCATGCCTGCTCCGATGCCTGGTTATCCATTTGATGAAGTCATGGCCTGCGGCAGCTTTACACAGGGCAGCACCATTGAACTTTCTGCCGATGCACCGGTTATTCCACCATATACCCTGTATATGCAGGGAGGATTATCTCTGGAATACGGAAAGCTTTCCATCCTGCTGGCCCTAACAAAAATCTCAGAAAATCAGTAAATGGCGGATTTCCCCGCCATTTTTCATATACTGCCGATCTGCCCGCCATCAATCCGGATGATCGTGTTGTTGATGAAATCCGCCTGATCGCTGACCAGAAAGGAAACAAGCGATGCCACTTCTTCCGCCTTCCCATATCGGCCAATCAATATCTTTTCACATTCCTTCTGCAGGAATTCCTCATCATAGCCATCCAGTTCACTTTCCGTGCCGATCAATCCTGGTGCCACCGCATTGACATGTACATCCGGCGCCAGCTGCATCGCAAGATTATGCGTCAATGAATTCAACGCCGCCTTGGATGCATCATAATCAATACTCATCGGATAATAGGTGTTGATTCCATTTGTGGAAGAAATATTGATGATCCTGCCATAGCCTTTTTCCTTCATGCGTGATCCGATTCTGCGGGCACAGTTATAGGCACCTATGACATTAACATCCAGTGTCCTTCTGAAGGATTCCACAGTCTTGACATAAAACAGATTGGAAAGATCCACAGCTGCATTATTGATCAATACATCCACGCATCCCATTTCTCTTTCCACTGCATTCACCATTTCATCTACCTGGATTTCATCTGATATATCACAGTGGACTGCCATGCAGCGGACATGATATGTGTCTGTGATATATGCCTGCAGCTGCTCTGCCTGCGCTTCTGAAGTCAGCCAGTTGATTACCACATCATAGCCATCCGATGCCAGGCGTTTTACGATGGCTTTGCCGATGCCCTTTGCTCCACCGGTTACAAGTGCAATTCCTTTCATTGTTTTACCTTTGAAAAAAGAGCTTATGATTAAGCTCTTGAGGAATACTTTCCATCTGTTGTGGAAACAAGGATTTCTTCGCCTTCTTCAATAAACTGAGGAACACGAAGTGTCAGACCTGTATTTGTAGTAGCATCCTTTGTCTGTGTGGAAGGAGCACCCTTGATTGCAGGTGTTGTTTCTGTAACTGTCAGGACGACCTTATCCGGTACGGAAATTGTCAGAACTTCACCTTCAAACATAGCCAGCATGATATCACTGCCTTCAATCAGGAAGTACTTGTTGAAACCGACCTGATCTTCACTCAGTTCATATGTTTCAAATGTTTCCATATCCATGAAATAGTATGTATCACCTGCGGAATAGGAATACTGCGCTGCCTTCTTTTCGATCATTGCAGTTTCAAACTTAGTGTTTGCGTTGAAGTTTCTTTCCTGTGTGGAACCTGTCTTGAGGTTCTTCATCTTTGTCTTCAGAATTGCTGCACCCTTACCAGGCTTGACGTGCATGAATTCAATTACCTGCCATGGATCGCCATCGACCATGACTGTTAAACCTGTTCTGAAATCTCCAGCTTCGATTGCCATATTGTATTACCACCTTTTTCTATTGTTGATACGTGTAAATTATAATGATTTACCGCAATATTATCAATATCCACTCACTAGAACAGTGATTTCTTTTCTTCCTGATGATTTCTGATGTATCTTGTCCACTTGATATAACCATAGGTTGTGTTTGTGAAATAACCAAGCTTGAGGACAAGCAGTACATACTGACCGGACAGAATATTGATCACAGATTCCAGGAATGCACAGATATACCACGCAATCCACTGTTCTCTTAAACGGAAGAAAATGAATAATCCGTTTGCCACTCCGACAGCAGATGCACAGGCATCGATATAGACAATTGCAGTTTCCAGTGACTTGTTACCGCCAAGGAAGTCTGTCTGAATATTCAGACCACTCAGGAAATAACCTACAACAACTGTCCATACGACAATGGCTGTAATGACAAGCACTTCCTGGTATCCCTTGAGTCGACGCACTGCAGTGAGTTCATCACTTTCATCATCCTTATGCTTTGACCAGTTGATATAACTGAGAATATCAATCGGCAGCCAGAAGAACAGTGTTGTTGCCATTGTTGCAAAACGATACATCAATACAATACAGATCGCAATTTCCGTGATTTCCACAAGAACCGATACAAGGAAATTGTATCTGGACTGCTTGGAAATCAGCAGCTCACACAGAATATTCAGGAATGTATCCAGCAGATACAGCAGCATGATGACAATCCCATTGACACCATTTGCACTCTCTTCCGGGAAGATGACCGCAACTACTGTAGCCAGTACCATGATTGTCAGAAACCATGTCTTCTCATATGTCGTAAATGCCTTTGAGAAGAAGAACACCGTTCCAACAGACAACAGCAGAATCAGTAATGAAATGCCGAAATTGAACACCGGCATTGTTTCATTTGCCATGTAGGACTGATAGGCAGCCTGAGCCTCCTGCATGGTTGGATTCTCGTGATCAAAATACAGAGTTTCCCCATTGTCTGTTTCGTATGCGTAGGCTGTGATTGTCTCACGATCCAATTGCTCATACTCTTCATATGTATAGGAAACAACCATGTAGGCATCGTCTGCTTCATATGTGACATCACATACCGTAGAGTCCTCATCATAGTCTTCCTCATCAAAATTACGGACCATTTCAACCGTTCCATTCATGCGGATCTCCCCAAAATCTGCATGGACTTTGCTGAAACCGACAAAAAAGGATCCGCACATCCCCACAACAAGCAGACACATCACAGCAATCATTACATTGCGGACTGTCCTGTTGGGTTCGATATAAGATTTCAATTTTTCCAGCATATAAAAACCCCCAAAAGATTTTATTACAGTGAAATGAAAACGTAAATTATTTTTTCAAAACCAAAAAAATGAATCCGGTTTCACCAGATTCATTTTCCTTTCAGCTTTGCGATATCCTTTTCATCCAGAAGTCTGTACTGCCCTTGTTTGACATCCAGTCTCAGATGCATGAAACGGATCCGTTTCAGATCCACCACCTTATAGTCAAATACCTGGCACATTCTTCTGATCTGCCTGTTATAACCCTGCATCAGAATGATATTGAATACATGGTCATTGACCTTTCTGATTTTACATGGCAGAGTTGTGACCCATGATTCATTGACAGGATTGAAAATGCGGACTCCCTTTGACATCTTTGAAATGAATTCATCGGTGATCACACGATCCACCCTGACAACATATTCCTTTTCATGACCATTCTCAACCCGCAGACACTGATTGACCAGATCTCCGTCATTTGTAAGTAAAATCAGTCCATGACTGTCCTTATCAAGTCTGCCGATCGGAAAGATACGTTCAGGATAGTTGATATAGGATATGATATTCCCTTTGACATGTGTTTCTGTTGTACAGGTAATCCCGATCGGTTTATTGAACAGAAGCACGACATGTTCCTTTTTCGGTACAACAGGACGGTTGTCAAGTGTGACTTCATCACCTTCATTGACAGCTGTTGTCAGCTGTGCCACAACGCCATTGACTTTTACCCTTCCTTCTTCTATATATTCCTCTGCCTTTCTGCGGGAACACATTCCACTGGAAGAAATATATCTGTTGAGCCTCATTGTCACACCCTCCTGTTACCGCGTGTATTTTACCACAGTCCCTGAGAAAAACCGATGCCATCCGACATCGGTCATACATTATCGTGTTTCCAGCCAGTCCTTGACCTGATTCAGATCAGATACGATCATGAATGCCTTCTGGGCATATTCCGCTTCCGGCTGTTTCATATCCGGTACACAGATGACCCGGATCCCTGCTGCGTAAGAGGCCTGAATGCCGGCTTCCGAATCTTCCAGAACAACCGCCTCATCTGTGCTGACACCAAGTTTTTCACAGGATTTCAGGAATACTTCCGGATCCGGCTTTCCTTTTGTTACTTCATCCCCACAGATGGAATCATCGAAATACTGTTCGATATCAGCTGAGCTGAGAATCGTATCCACTCTGTTACGATTGCTTGAAGTTGCCACAATGGTACGATAACCGTTTTCCCTGCAGTATTTCAGCAATGGTACAAGTCCTTCCTTTAACGGAACTCCTTCTGTTTCAAAACGGTCTGCCATATAGGCATGGACATCCTTGATGACGGACTCAATCGGGAAATCATTTCCATATACATCATAGAATCTCTGAAAAATACCTTTAAGCGGTTTTCCAAGAAGTGTTTTGTAGAAATCTGATGTGATGGTCAATCCCATCTGCCCCATGATATGCTGATAGCCTTCAAACGTGACACGTTCACTGTCAATCATCAAACCATCCATATCAAATATTACAGCCTTGATCATATGCATTCTCTCCTGTTACATGAAAAAATCATAGCACAGCAAATATCATCTGACAGTTCTCATTTTCGGAAACTACCGGAATATGGTCTTTACATCATCCATATACTGAATCACTTCCATCTGCCTGCCATATTCATCTGTTACAACAAGATGCTCTGCATATTCCTTATCAGGATTCAGTTTCAGATCTTCTGGTCGACTGTAGATCAGATTCTGGATCGGATTCCTGTCATCTTCGCCATGAATCTTTGAACATGTATATTCCGCAATCTTCTTTCCATCTTCACTCAGATACACTTCCATACTGACAATTTCCGGAATTTCCATTTCCTCATCCACATACATGTCATATTCATGGATCATGCATTCCAAATCATCAAATTTTTTCTCATCGTTACTGATGCAGGATGTTAGCGGCCAGAGGAAGTCATAACATGGGAATGTATTCCGGATCAGCTCGTTGTATTCCACCAGCTGCATGATTTCACTTTCTTCACCCGTTTCAAATTCTACGGTTACCGTAATCCTTTGAGCAAGTAAAGATACCTGTGCATTTCCGGTAAAGGTGCGATCATTCTCCACACCTTCCACATCTATGATTTCCCCATCACAGTCAATATGAAATACCGTTTTCATACCGGAAACATAGGTGCGTGGCCTTGCCTGAAAGGACAGCTGTACCATATTGGATGCATAATCATATCCTTCCACAACAACGTCAGAATTAAGCGTAACTGCATTGTAGCGATCCAGTGTCTGCTGAACACTGGAAGTAATGGAACTGATCTGATTCTGCATTACGGTATTCTGTGTGTGCAGCGTATTCTGCAGCTGCTGATAGCTGTTTTCCAATTGGTTGATCTTTGTCAGCAAAGTAATGGTGATACCTGTCATGATCAAAGCCAGAGCAGCAATCCGTATCTTCCGTTTCTTCTTGTTCTGTTTTTCCTGTAAAGAACGGGCTCTGCCTGTTTCTTCCATCTGCTTCAGCAGCTGGTGCATCTGCAGATCGGATTCACTTTCTTCTTCATTGATCAGCCACCCTGCTCTGACATCCAGTATTTCCGCCATAGCAATCAGATTGAACAGTTCCGGTATGGTCTGATCATTTTCCCATTTATATACGGTCTGTCGGGACACATTCAGCTGCTCGCCAAGCTTCTCCTGAGATAATCCCTTTTCTTTCCGTTTCTTCTGTATTCTCTGTCCTAAAGTCATACATGTTCCTTCTTTCTGCCTGTATCATAGAAAAGATGCAGAAGAATGCCTACCACCCGGCATATTCCATTCTGTCACCTGACAGTTTACATGCCGTTTCACCCGATCAAATCGACAATTGCTTCAACTGTTTCTCCCATCTGCTGCTCTATAGAAATGGTGGAAGGATGATCTTTTTCCTGTGGGCCATAACAACCGAATCCAGCATGGTTTCCACCTGATATGATGACTTCTTTCATATCTTCCGGCAGATTCATTCTGTTTTCTTCATATTTCTGCATGTTCAGCACACCATCTTCACTGCCATAAACCGATAATACAGAAAGATCTGTATCGGAAAGATCGTTGGCTGCATAGGATGCCAGCAGAATCAGTCCCTCGATGTTTTCCTTTCCTTCCACATAGGAAGCTGCCATACTGCCGCCAAGAGAGTCCCCGCAAAGATACCAGTGAGAAAGATCCTCATTGATGATCTGATCTGCACTGCTGATCCCGGTGAACTACCCGTCCCTAAAGGGACAGGGCTTCTGGGAACGCCGAACTTAATTGCAAACTTCTCAGCCAGAGGTTCAGCTATTTACCATGGCTCGT
>JAEDEK010000065.1 GCA_016293365.1 Bulleidia sp.
ATCTGCATATTGACATTTTAGTTTACACTTATTGCTATGGTCAACTCGACAACTGAAATTCACATTCATTTCCCATAATTGTAAGCGTTTAACAAAGATGTTTCATGCATCGTTCACATACAGAAAAGGACATGGAATGTATTTCCATGTCCTGAATCATCAACCGACAATACGACGGATGGAATATCCAGCACCACCGAAGGCACCGGACACGGAACAGATCTGTGTTCCCTGGTATGGATTCAGTGCGTTGACAACCATTCCACCACCGATATAGATGGCAGCGTGTGTACCATTGGCAAGCAGGTCACCTGGCTGTGCATTGGCAAGAGAATCAACATACATGCCACAGTTTGCCTGAGAACCAGAATAATGCGGCAGACTTACACCAAACTGTGCAAAAACATACTGTGTAAATCCGGAGCAGTCCCAGCCGGCTGGAGTAGTACCGCCCCATACATATGGAACAAGTCCGACAAATGATGCGGCATATCCTGCAACTGAGGAAGGATCTCCTGTAACAACCGGAGTGGATGCAGCAGCAAGCATTGCCTGTCTGCGTCTTTCCTCTTCTTCTCTTCTCTGTCTTTCCAGTTCTTCCTGACGTGCCTGTTCAGCGGCAGCTTCTTCTGCAGCAATTCTTGCATCAATGACTTCCTGTGGAGTCTTGACTGTGACGGAAAGAGTTGCTGTAGAGCTGTTACCAGTCTGATCAACCGCAGTATAAACAACTGTATATTCACCATCCTGATTCATGTCGACATCTGATGTGATCTTGAGTGCCGGAAGATTACCGGAAGAATCGTTTGCGTAAGCAAGGAAACTTTCTGGGTTGAAACGGTCACCATTATTGACCGTGATGGCAGTACTCTTTAAAGAGATCTTAGGAGCTGTGTTGACAGTTACCTTGACAACCGCATCCTGAATGAAAGAGTAGCCGATACTGGTCTGGGAATAGACATCTTCGGACTGTCTCATGGAAAGGTTTACCTTAACCTTGACTGCCTGAATACCTGTCTTGGATGTGTTCAGACCGTCAATATCAATATAGGATCTTGTAAGATCTACTTCTTCAAGATCAATCGTTTCATCTTTTTCTGCTCTGTTTTCGATCACTGCTTCCTTGAGCTTTTCGATCGGATCAGCCTCACTTGTGGAGATTTCAAATACCGGAATGTCTGCACTTAAGCTGTCATCGGCAGACAGTTTTGTAACCGGAAGAGCGGACGCAATCATGCCGCCGATTACAAACGCCGGGAAAATCATCTTTAAGGCTTTGTTTGTTAATGTATTCTTAATCTGCATGGCTATTATTTAACCTGATTTTATGATAAAACGCAAACTTTATGTGTAATTTCACACATGCATCCCACAATCAAACCGCTTACATGCCATATTCTGAAACTTTTTACATTAAATGTCAGAAAAGCGCATGAATATCATCAAAAATGACATTCTCTCTTTTTTTCCAAAAACAACAGGCACGATGGTATAATAACTTGCGATGAAAACAGTCATACAAAGAGTAACAGAAGCATCCGTGGAAATAGATGGCCGGATCCATGGTGCGATCGAAAAAGGATATATGATTCTTGTTGGTATCTGCGACAGTGATACCGAAGAAACAGTCAGAAAAATGGCGGCTAAGATTTCTTCATTGCGGATCTTTGAAGATGAAAACGGAAAGATGAATCTCAATATTCATCAGGTAAACGGTGCAGTGCTTTCCATTTCACAGTTCACGCTGTATGCCGACTGTCATAAAGGCAACCGTCCTTCTTTTACTGGGGCAGGAAGTCCTGGGCACGCGCAGAAACTGTATCTGCAGTTCAATGAAGAGCTTCGTAAACTGGATCTGCATGTAGAGGAAGGGATCTTCGGTGCAGATATGAAGGTGCGCTTACTGAATGATGGTCCTGTAACCATTATGTTGGATTCTGCGGTGGATATCCGCATGGAGGGAAAATGACACAGGTTATCTATGGAACTGAGCTGGCAGCGAAAATCCGCGAGTCAATGAAACAGGAAATTGCTGATCTTGTCAAACGTGGTGAAAGAGTACCATGTCTTGCGGTTGTTCTTGCCGGAAATAACCCGGCATCCATATCCTATATAAAAGGGAAGGAAAAGGCATGTCAGGCAATCGGTATGAAATCCGTCATGAAACTGCTGGATGAAAACATCACACAGCAGCAACTGGAGGCGGTACTGAAGGAACTGTCTGAAGATGACAGTGTGGATGGTATTCTTCTTCAGCTTCCTTTACCGGATGGGCTGGATGAAAACAGTGCAATCAACTGTATCAATCCGGATAAGGATGTTGATGGACTGACACCGATCAACTTCGGAAGAATGTTCCTTGGGGAAAGAAGTTTCCGTCCATGCACACCAAGTGGTATTATGGCAATTCTGGATGCAATGGAATGTGAAATCGAAGGAAAACATGCAGTAGTAGTCGGCAGAAGCAAGCTTGTCGGTACGCCTGTGGCACGTCTTTTACAGGATGCCAATGCAACAGTGACAATCTGTCACTCACGTACAAAGGATCTTCGCCGGTTTACGAAGGAAGCGGATATTCTGATTGCTGCGGTAGGTAAGGCAAAGATGTTTGATGCTTCCTATATAAAAGAAGGGGCATATGTCGTAGATGTCGGAGTCAACAGACTGGATGATGGGCATCTGTGTGGAGATGTGGACTTTGATGATGTAAGGGATTACTGCACAGCCATTACGCCGGTTCCAAAAGGTGTGGGACCGATGACAATCACAATGCTTCTGAAGAATACGCTGATTGCGTACAGGGAAAGAACATGGTAAGTGAATACAGACTGAATGATATTGTTGAAATGAAGAAGGAACACCCGTGTCATAAATCAAAACAGTGGCAGGTCATCCGTGTCGGTGCGGATATCAAGGTCAGATGCATGGGATGTGGAGCTGTGGTCATGTTCAGCCGTTATGAATTTGAACGCAGGCTCAGAAAAGTCATAACACAGAAAGAGGGAGAATAACAACATGGCATTAACTGCTGGTATTGTCGGATTACCGAACGTCGGTAAGTCTACATTATTCAATGCGATTACAAACAGCCAGGTACTGGCTGAAAACTATCCGTTTGCGACAATCGCACCGAATGTCGGTGTGGTTGAGGTGCCGGATCACAGAATGGAAGATTTCGTTGAAATGTTCCATCCGAAAAAGACAATCTATACAACATTTGAATTTACTGATATTGCAGGTCTGGTCCGTGGTGCATCCAAGGGCGAAGGTCTTGGCAACCAGTTTTTAGGCAACATCCGTCAAACAGATGCAATTATTCATGTTGTCAGATGCTTTGATGATGCAAATATCGAACATGTTGAAGGAAGCGTGGATCCGGTACGTGATATTGAAGAAATCAACCTCGAACTTGCTATTGCAGATCTGGATTCCGTAGAAAACAGAATCGGAAGAATCGCAAAGAAGGCACAGTCCAAAGATAAGGATGCCATGAAGGAAATGGCAACATTATCAAAGCTGAAGGAGCAGCTGCTGGCAGGAAAGCCTGTCAGACTCCTTGAATTGACAGACGAAGATCGTGCCATCATGAAAAACTTCGGTTTACTGACAGCCAAGCCGGTCATTTATGTTGCCAACATGAGTGAAGATGAAGTCGGTGATCCCAAAAGTAATCACTACTTCAAGGACGTAAAGGCGTTTGCTCAGGGCGAGGGCAGTGAGTGTATTGCTATTTGTGCAAGAATGGAAGAAGAACTGTCCGGACTGGACAAGGAAGAAAAGAAAGCATTCATGGATGACCTTGGCATCAGTGAAAGTGGTCTGGATCAGATTATTCAGGCAGCATATCATCTGCTTGGCTTACGTACATTCTTTACGGTTGGTGAACCGGAATGTCGTGCATGGACCTTCCATGAAGGTATGAAAGCTCCACAGTGTGCAGGTGTCATTCATTCCGACTTTGAAAAAGGATTTATCCGTGCGGAAGTTTACGGTTATGAAGATCTGATGCAGTATGGCAGCGAACATGCACTCAAGGATGCGGGTAAGCTCAGAGTTGAAGGTAAGGAATATCTGATGCAGGATGGCGATGTTGTCTTCTTCCGCTTCAATGTCTGATTGACATAATGGGAAAAATATACATTCAGCAATCCTTTCATTCTGTGCTAGAATAGAAACAGAACATTGAATGGAGGTATTACAATGAAACTTGTATTAGCAATTGTATCTAATGATGATGCGTCTGCAGTTACATCTGCACTGACAAAGAATAATTTCTACATGACACGTCTTTCCACAACAGGTGGCTTCCTGCGTGCAGGTAACACAACTCTGATTGTCGGTACAGAAGATGATCTGGTAGATAAATGTATTGAAGTCATTGGTTCTGAAGCAAAAAGACGTACGGAAATCGTTCCTTCCACAGCCAGCTATGACATTGGACGTTATGCATCCTTCCCTGTAGAAGTACAGGTAGGTGGCGCTACAATCTTCGTACTGGATGTAGAACAGTTCAAGAAGCTTTAAGGGAATAAGGGCAGGTCAAAGGATCTGCCTTTTATCGGGTATATATGAAAATAAGAGAAGCAGAAGAAAAAGATCTGAAACAGATCATGGAAATCATTGCGGAAGCAAAGGCGTATTTCCGTGCAGCAGGTATACCGCAATGGCAGGGGGAATATCCAGGTGTTGAAGATATCCGGCGTGATATTGGAAACGGCGGGACAGTCATCGAAGAAAACGGGAAGATCATCGCCTACTGTTTTATTGCGGCGATGGATGATCCGAATTATACAGATATAGAAGGTGAGTGGTGCAATCACAGACCTTATATCGTTCTTCATCGTACATGTGTTTCTTCCTTTTCTAAAGGAAAGGGAGTCGGCAGACAGTTTGTAACATATGCAACGCAGAAAGCACAGCAGTCCGGTATTTCCGATCTGCGCGCAGATACACATGAAAAAAATGCATCCATGAGAAGGATGCTTGAAAAGGAAGGCTTTCTGGAATGCGGGACCATCTTTGTTGCGGATGGTTCACCAAGAGTTGCCTGTCAACTTGTACTGGATGAAAGATAATCCAGAAGTGCTTTACGGTCATTGGGGAGAACATCCTCGATGACCTTTTTTAACAGGTCATTTAAAGTTTCTGAGATCTGTTTTCCCTGATAGCCACGCAATACAAGATCGCCGCCATTCACCGCAAGATCTCTGAGAGCTGTACAGTCGTGGTTTCGTATGATCTGTTCATATAAATCATATACCTGTACGTAGCGACAAAGATCCATACCTTCACGATACTGCAGATACTGCAGGAAATCCATCTGGATATCACGCAGAATAAAACGTACATCTGTGCGTGTCTGCATTGGGGCATCTTTTAAGGCGATCATGGACAGAACGGTTCTGCGGTCATGATTGGAAAACTTCAGGCGGTTGAGGATACGGTGAGGATCGGTAAAACACGGAGCGGACAGGAGGAGTGCCATGCGGATCAGTCTGTCATTTTTTGAAAACTGAAGGCGTGTGATCAGTGACTGCATATCCTGTTTTGACAACTGACTCATCTCTGGCAGGAACACAGCAAATACACTGCGGTATGGATACAGCAGCATGGCACAGCCATCACTGCTCAGATATTTTGTGAATTCTTCACTGATTCTTTCTGCGGATACATAATGAAGCGTGTCTTTTAAGGCAAGAATTGCCTGTGAAGTCTTTTCTTCCATTTCAAACTGCAGCTGTGCAGCAAAGCGGATCGCTCTTAAAATACGCAGGGCATCTTCATCAAATCTGCGGTAAGGATCACCGATACAGCGGATGATTCTGTTTTTGATATCGGTAAGTCCACCATAAAAATCTTTCATACCCTCCTTTGGGTGGTAGCAGAGGGCATTGATTGTAAAATCACGTCTGGCACAGTCTTCCATCAACGCGGATGTAAAGACAACCTGATCGGGGTGTCTGTGGTCCTGGTAACCTGCCTCTTTGCGATAGGTTGTGATTTCCAATGGGTGGTGATCGGAAAGGACTGTGAGCGTTCCGTGCCGGATTCCTGTATCAAAGGTGTGCCATGTCGCAAATACCTGTTTCATCTGCTCTGGTAATGCACTGGTTGTCAGATCATAATCATGTACAGGTGCATGCAGTACCGCACTGCGTACAGCACCACCTACCACATAGCATTCATATCCTGCCTGATTGAGCGCATCCATTGCCTTACATACATAATCGGGTAATTTCATCATATCTGTATTATATCGGACAATGGTCTTTGATGGTACATGGATTCCATATGATTCGACGGTAAAAACAGTCAGATTGCTTCTTTTTTGCCTGTTGGAGGATGTGGGAAAATGGGATAGAATAATTGAAAACATGTATATGACAGAAAGACAGGTAAATATATGAGAATTGGACAGAGTACGGATATTCATCAGCTTTCTTCTGACAGAAAACTGGTCATTGGTGGCGTCGAGATAGAATCTGATCTTGGTCTAGTTGGTCACAGCGATGCAGATGCTCTGACACACGCCCTTGCGGAAGCAGTGCTTGGTGCGCTGGCACTCGGCGATCTAGGAAAATGGTTTCCGGATACGGATCCAAAATGGAAAGGCGTCAACTCGCAGATCATATTAAAGGAAGTATGGCGCATGATGGATGAAAGAGGATACCGGCTGGGCAATGCCGATACATTGATCATGATAGAAAAGCCGAAGATGGCGCCACACATTCAGAAGATGCGTGAAAATTTCGCGGAAGCGATGCATTGTGAGATTGACCGTATTTCCGTCAAGGCAACACGTGGTGAAAAAATCGGATTTGTCGGCAGAAGAGAAGGTGTCATGGCACAGGCGGTTGTGCTGCTGGAGGAAAAATAATGTTTGCCCGTACGGATGAGGAAAAAGTCCTGCGCGATCCGGTACATGGCTATATTCATGTCAGCCTGCAGGTTGTGTGGGATGTCATCAACAGTGCATGGTTTCAAAGACTCCGTAGAATCAGACAGCTGGGTGGTGCCTATGTTGTATATCATTGCGCGGAACATTCCCGTTTTGAACATTCACTTGGCGTGTATGAAATTGTCCGGCGCATGGTAACGGAAGTCAGGGATATTGCGGAAGCACTGAACGAAAGAGAAAAGGTTACCGTCATGCTGGCGGCACTTCTGCATGATATCGGTCATGGCCCTTACAGCCATGCGCTGGAAGGTGTTACAGATACATCTCATGAAGAATTTACCTGCCGTATTATTGAAGAGGATACTGAAATCACCTTCATCCTGGAAAACTGTTCGACAGGGCTTTCAAAAGAAGTAGCGGATGTCATCCGTCATAAAAGTGCCAATCCTTTACTGACGCAGCTGATCAGTTCACAGCTGGATGCGGATCGATTTGATTATCTGCTGCGGGATGCCTACTTTACAGGTACAACGTATGGTGAATATGATCTGGAAAGAATTCTGCGTATCATGCGGGTGACCGATCACAATCAGCTTGTGGTGAAGGAGTCCGGTGTCTATGCGGTGGAAAACTATATCATGGCGCGTTATCACATGTACTGGCAGGTATATTATCATCCGGTTGCCCGCAGCTATGAGTGCATCCTGCATATGCTTTTTACGCGACTGAAGGATATGGGAAAGGACGGTATCCAGGAGAGGGCATACTCGGTATTTGCTCCGTTGATTCATGGCGGTACCATTTCGCTGGATGACTATTTCAAAATGGATGAATATACATTCGGGTATGGCTTTCAGTGTCTTTGCGAGTGCGATGATCCGATCGCTGCGGATCTTGCAGGAAGACTGCGGGACCGCAGACTGTTTACCTACGCCGACTCATCTCCTCAGACCAACCGCAGAATCCGTGACAGACTGAAAAAGGAAGGATATGATCTGCGGTATTACTGGGGAAGAGATGAAGTGAAACAATCCCCATATGTGCCATATGGCAGTGACCATTCCGGCAGTATCTTTGTCAGAGGAAAAGATGGCAGAACAATGGAGCTTTCCAATGCGTCCAATATCGTATATTCTCTGATTCATGGTCCGGGAAAAGATGACAACAAAGTATTCTACCCGCAGGAGATTCATTTATGAAAGTAAGATTGAAACTGATCAGTGTAGATTTGGATACACAGGAAAGAAAGATTCTTGCGGATGGAGCAGCTCTGTTTGATGGAGAAAGGCTGCTGTATCAGGAGAAGGATACAGGCGCAAAACATCAGATCATATGGAAGGGTGACTGCATGGAAATACATCGCAATGCGGAAATCACTTCCATTACCACACTGTGTAAAGACGGCGGTGGAAAGACAAGAATCATATCAGAATATGGTGTCATGGAGCTGGATGCGGTATGTGAATACATTCATACAGCAGATACATTATGGACAGTGGTGTATCGTATTGAAAACCAGGGTGATGTCACACTGCATCAGAGGCTGGAGTGGCACATCAGCTAATTTGTATAATTGGCGGTTGACAATATGTGCAGTTTACTCTATTATCCTTTACGCACGCGCAAAATATGTGAGTTTGAAATATTTATAAAGGAGTAAACGCATATGGCATATTCACAGAGTATGACGGATGTGGCATTCAGCATCCTGGGTAAACGCAAAAAGGAAGTTGAATTTGCAAAACTGTGGACAGAAGTTGCTAAGCAGATGAAAGTCCCGGAAGAAAAGCAGAGAAAAAAGAAGAGCCAGTTCTATTCAGAACTGATGCTGGACTCCCGTTTCGCCGCACTGGAAGGTAATAAATGGGATCTGCGTAACCGTCGTAAATTTGAAGAAGTTCATATCGACACAAGCGATATCGAGGAAGACGAAGAGGATATCGATGATCCAATCGATAAGAGCGGCCTGGATCTTCCAACAGGTGACGACGCCTTCGATAATTATTAAGCTTTAAAACAGATGCTGCCATATGGCGGCATTTTTTTTCACACAATGTAAGCGCTGCACTTTAATAATCTTGTGAAATATTATGCAAATAAATGTGATAATGCATCCTCAACCTTTTCAAAACTGAAAAATAAGTCTAAAATAGAGTTACCTATAGGAGGAAAATAAGAAAATTATGGCATTAGTTTCTGCAAAAGAAATGGTTGAAAAGGCTCACGCTGGTCATTATGCGATTCCGGCTTTCAACATCAACAACCTTGAATGGACAAAGGCTGTTCTGACAGGTATTCAGGAAGCAAAGTCTCCTTCCATTCTTCAGGTTTCTGAAGGCGCTGCCAAGTACATGGGCGGCTTCAAGACAGTTTATCACATGGTTACAGATCTGTATGAATCCATGGGTATCACTGTTCCAGTAGCTCTGCACCTTGACCATGGTACATACGAAGGCGCAAAGGCTTGTATCGAAGTTGGTTTCACATCCGTTATGTTCGACGGCTCCCACTTCGATTTCGAAGAAAACGTTGCTAAGTCCAAGGAAATCATCGAACTTGCTCATTCCAAGGGTGTATCCGTTGAATGTGAAGTCGGTGGTATCGGCGGCGTTGAAGACGGTGTTGCTTCCAATGGTGAACTCGCTGATCCAAAAGAATGTGCTGAAATTGCAGCTCTCGGTGTTGACTTCCTTGCTGCAGGTATCGGTAACATCCACGGTGTTTACCCAGCAGACTGGGCTGGTCTGAACTTCGATCGTCTGAAGGAAATCGACGAAGCAGTTAATGGTAAGCCATTAGTTCTGCACGGTGGTTCCGGTATTCCATTTGATCAGGTTCATAAGGCTGTTACACTTGGTGTTTCCAAGGTTAACATCAACACTGAACTCCAGCTTGAATTTGCTGCTGCTACACGTGAATACATCGAAGCAGGTAAGGACAAGGCTGGTAAGGGCTATGACCCACGTAAGCTGCTGAAGCCAGGTACAGATGCAGTCGTTAAGAAGGTTGTTGCTCTGTGCGAAGCTTTCGGTTCCGCAAACAACGCTTAATTTCCTACAGGAACAAAGAGGTTCGGTTCATTCCGACCTCTTTTCATTTTGTGGAAATGAATGCCATTTCGTGAATGGAATTTCCGATGTATGAAAACTAATTGTCATTAAATATGTATTGTATGTGATTTATACGCTATATAATCTATATCAAATGAAACTAAAGTGTTAAAAAGTGTCATTTTGTGATGAATGTGGGAAATTTTGTGGAATATTCACTCCAGAATGATCTGCGCGAATTGAAAACGGTTACAGACGGGAGTAGTGTATTGGCGAAAGGGGAACATAAACAACATGAAAGACAAGTTTATGAATGGCCTTCTTACTGTTGCCGGTAAGATGCAGTCAAATAAGGTTCTGTCCGCTATTAAGGACGCCTTCCTTGACAACATGCCAGTCGTCATTCTCGGTGCATTCACCACATTGTTCCAGTTTGTACTCTGCCAGCAGGGCGGTGTAACAAATCCTAAGACAGGAGAACTGATTTACTACGTATCTCTTGCAAACGTTCCAGGATTTGGCTGGTTAACAAAGCTCACTCCAATTTTCTCCACAGCTAACTATGGCTGTATGAACTTCATGGCAGTTGCCATCTGTATGCTCGTAGCGATTCACTTCGGTGAAAACCTCGGTCATGAAAAGGACAACACATTACCGATGGTAGCTCTTGCTTCCTTTGTCACACTGATCAATACAACTGCAACAGGAACAGCCAAGATGACAGGTGCTGACCTGATCGCTGCCAACGCTGACACAGCGATCACTGTAGCAGAAGATGCAACGGTCAACGTAACCTATTCTATAAGTAACGTCGTTTCCTCTACATATACATCTGCAACAGGTCTGTTCGTAGGTATGGTAATCGGTCTGCTTGCTACATTTGTATATGTAAAGCTGATCCAGTCCGGTAAGCTGAC
>JAEDEK010000066.1 GCA_016293365.1 Bulleidia sp.
CGAGCTGTTTTCTTAATCGCTCAGCTTTAGTCATTAAATCTGCATAATCAATCATAAGCATTACCCTTTCAATAATTCTGCCATATATTCGGAATTAAGAGCGATACGATTAATCGCACTGATTGCTTCCAAATCTTCCGCAGACAGGTCGCTAGCTCTGAACGCAAATGACAGACTAGATGCTTCAATGGTACTATTTTCAATGGCATCTACTGAGACGCCGAAAAGACAGGCAAGTTTCTCCAACATATCCGCTGATAAAATGCGTTCGCCTTTTTCTACTTTTGAGATTAAACTCTGATCGACATTGAGGAAACGGGCAATATTAGACTGGTTAAATCCCATTCCATCTCTAAGCGTTTTAATATTATTTCCAATGATATTTGCCATGGTTATGTTCCTCCTCCTTGTATTTCATTTATATTATAGTATGTATTTGTCATAAAAACAATGCATTGAGATATATAAAATATGACAAGGCTATTGGTTTACATTGTCATTCACACATTTAAAAAGTACAAATTCAATGCTTCTACGAAGCATTATCTACTGTTCAATTCCATGCTATATTAAGGGTGTATAGAGAATTTGTTCGATTCAGGCAGACAGCCGGCGAGCAGATTCTCTTTTTTTGTTTTCGAAGGGAGAAGAAAGGTATGGAAAACAAAAGAATTGATCTCGGCAACGGCTATTTTGCTGAACCCGACACCAGTGCCCACAAGGATGGCATGGATCTGTACAACCTCTTTGACGAGGAAGAAAACGTGCTGGCAATGCATGTTCCTAAAACCTCACTACAAAGAGAATTCTTTCCGGATGGCGTGGAAATTCCAACGATTACAGGAATGCTGCCAAATATTCAATGGGAAGTAAATCGTTTTTTTGAAGAAATGGCACTTTCCGATGAACATGACATGTTTGAATCCGGAAACTTCCTGTATCAAACAAACGGGTCAGTAATTGTGGAACTGACACTTCCGGATTATGGCAGCTCTCCATCTGTAAAAGTGGAACTTCCTGCAGTAAGTTCTGAGAAATTCAGTCTGAATCTGTTTCTGAGCGATTTACTGGAAACATATGCCATCCGGCTGTATGAGGCATTTGAAGAACTGCTGGATGAAATCAGAAACATTATCCGGGAGGAGGAAGAGTACACATCAACACTGAAAGACCTGTACTGGCAGTACTAACACACGAAAGGACTAAACTTATGGAAAACACAACAATAACAAAGACATCCTATATTCAGGAATGGGCAAACAGATTTCAAAATCTGGATCAGGAAATCATCGATTTGGTTATAACAGCTATGGATGGTGATTTATCACAGAAACTCAGACTGGCAGAATCACTTCCACAGTGTAATCAGGACTGGTCTGATCAGGGTATCACACTCCATTAATCAGAAAGGAAAAGAGAACAACAATGGAGAGTAGAATCAGTATATTTCATTTGATGAAAGATTATTCACAGGTGAAAAGGCTTCTGTATATGAGACTGATGCCAGAAAATAAGGACTACCTGAAAGAAGTACCACATCGAAGTTTTACGGAAGGAAGTGATGTAGTAATTACATATGCTGTACTTCTGGATATAAACGAATATGGTATTCAGTCGATTCCAATTACCTGGGATTACCTGAATTATCTAGGTATATCGGAAAACCAGCTGTATGAAGATGCATTACAATCATCACCAGGACTGATGCCACCTTTCATCACTGTAATGGACAATCGGATCAGAGATTTCTTTTCAACGGATTCAATGCCACTGATGAATAATCACATGTTAATAGTGTCGTCGGAACACCATTATTATGGAGCGACAAGCATCTGTTACAAAGGGATTCTGGAACGTATTGCAGAAGAAGAAAATTCAGATCTGTTTGTCGGATTACCATCTCTAAATGCCAGTATCATTATTCCGGATGATGGAACAAGGTCTGCTGAACATGTAAAGTGGCTTTTCAGAGGCATTGCAGACAGTGGATTTCTGGAAGAAGGTGAAATACTGTCTTCGATGCTTTATCACTTTGACCGATCAACAGGCATTTGTCAACAACTCGGCTACAAGTAACCGAGCATGAATAGCACTTCGTGCTGTCTGTGCTACGCACAAGTAACCGCCGTACTCTGTACGGAAGATGACTAGCCTCAGTCTTTTTATACGCAACTCGAAAGACTACGTCCATAAGATCAACACTCAAACCAATGATGCCCTAGTTGGGTAGGGTTGGGGCAACGTATGATGCTGAAAGTAAGGCAGATGCGACCCTGTGCTTCAAGTCTTATGAACATTGGCGAAGGGCAACACACACCACTTTGTTGTGAAAGCAGGAGTGATGACGCAGTGATGCGGACAGGACAGTGATGTTCCTGTCATTATCAAAAGAAAGGGGGCGAAAGCCTTATGAAATCTAACAAGAGTGTTCTTGTGATTGGTATGAATGGTATTGGGCTTATGCCGACTACACCTCGTAAAACAAGAATCCTGCTTCAGTCAGGAAAAGCAGAGGTATACAGAAAAACACCATTCACTATCAGATTGTTATACAAAACAGGTTCAGCTACACAGGATATCACACTTGGTGTTGATACAGGCTCTCAGCACATTGGTGCAGCTGTTGTTACAGGTAATGTCGTTCAGATGAAGGACGAACATGTTCTGAGAACGACGATGGAAAAGCGACAGCTGAACGAAAAACGTGCAGAAGCACGAAGAACCAGAAGATATCGGAAGACAAGGTATCGCAAGCCAAAGTTCAAGCCTCACACAAAGCACGTGTATAAGGAAAAAATGGCGACTCGCAATGGTCGCAAGACACATTGGCCTAACATCAAAAATGAATTCGGCACAAACCGTGATCCGGGATGGTTACCACCGAGCATTCAACAGAAGGTAGATCATCATATTCAGATTATCGGAAGATATCAGGAAGCCTTGCCAGTTCGCACAAAAACACGAATCGAAATCGGCAGATTCGATATGCAGAAGATCCGGAATCCGGAGATCAAAGGCATTCAGTATCAGCTTGGCAGAATGTATGAGTACGAAAATATCAAAGCTTATGTTCTTGCCAAGTACAACTACAAGTGTCCAATCTGTAAGAAGATATTCGGAAGTAAACGGAAAGATGGTGCTGTTGTCAAAATGAGGATGCACCACAGAGACTACGTAAGCAAGGGTGCTACCGACAATCCAGATTCATACATTCCGGTATGTGACTGTTGCCATTCAGCAGAAGAACATAACGAAGGCGGAAAACTGGACGAAATTATGAAGAAGAACAGAAAGAATGTCCGTGGTATGCGAGATATGACGTTCATGAATATTCTCAGGCGTCGTATCTGGATCGCTTTTCCGGATGCTGAATACACATATGGAAACATCACAAATGCGGACAGAAAAGGGCTTGGCTTGCCAAAGACACATGCAAATGATGCGGTAGCTATTGCAATGCACGACTATATCCAGCATACAGGGTTACATGAAGTAATTGATGTTCCACGTACCACCGTATATGAGCAGGTACGAAAGAAGAAACGTTCCCTTCACGAAATGAACCCTCGCAAAGGCAGAAAAGAACCAAACAAAAACGCTGTACGCAACAATAAAAACACAAAGTCAGTCACAAACAAAAGCGGAACATTCTGTCTGTACGACAAGGTCGAATACGCAGGACAGATTGGTTGGATTACCGGATTTTCCGGAAAGACAAATGCTTTTATCAGGACTTCAGGTGGTGGTTATCTGATCAAAGAAGGCAGTAAAGACATGCATATACCATTATCCAGAGTTGTAAGGATAAGCCATAACAACAACTGGATCTGTTATACGAAATGAGGTGATTATTATAACAAACAGTACGCAATTCCTCTCCCATACAAGTAAGGGAGAATCCTTGCGAATTTTCTTGAAGCATATGAATTATTCAAGAATAAAAACAGAGCATAATTCTTCCAAATTCATAACTAAGTAAGAAAAGTATGCTATTTTGAAATTGATAAAAGATCTTGTTCGTAAATCAACCAGGGCTTGTGCCATCGGGAGCGAACAGGATCTTTTTCTTTTTGAAGCAAATTAAAGGAGAAAAGGGATCTGTGTAGCTTCCACAGGCAAAAACTATGGTTATCAGAAAAAACAACGTATTTACCAGAAGAACTGACGGCTCAACTGTTACAGTAACAGACGTCAACAACGGAATGATCACATTTGATGATGGTTCCAAAATCAAATCCTCGTCGCTTGACTACGCCTATATTTTTACTGGAAGAGGCAATGGAGAGTGCGAAGTTGAAATGCTGAACGGCAGACTGTTGATTGATGGATTGCCGGTGCAGATGGGAAGTCTTGCAGATGCAAAACTGCTCTATCACAAAGGGAACACTGTGGCGATCACAGTAGCAGGCAAAGAGAATCCGGAAAAGATTGATGTCATGCTGTATGATATCCAGGACGACTCTTTCAAAAAGATTCATCATAACTGGGACAGTGCAAAGGTTCTTGTTGATGAAGAATGCAACGTCACTTACCTTCTTTCAAAGAAAACAGTTCATTCAGTAGTAGATGATGATGGTAATGGTACACATGAGGTCACAGGATACCGCCAGAAGCTGATCGTAAGAAATGCTGCTGGTACCGAAGTGTCAAAGAATGACTCAGATGAGAAAATGCATCTGTTCGATGGAGATGTAACCTCGATATCAGTGGAACTGGATGAAGGAAGAATCCGGAAAACAGATTATATCTTTTTAAGTCATGGACTGAAGCTGTGTACAGATGTAAGTAATGAACCATTCCTTGTCATCAGTGACTCGCCGAACGTTGTATTTGTACTCCATCAGGAGCGATACGAACATCCATCAGATTCTGAAGACGGAACACCGGATGTCCATTACGACTTTGATGGTTATTCAACGGCTTACCCGGCAAATCTGCTTGGTGAGCTTGATGATGTCACATCACTGTACGATGGAACCGGACTGATGTTTACTTTTGAAAAGGGACTGGCATTCTACGATTACTATCACACGCTTCGTACCTTCCTTGGTGAAAAGGTTCTGGATGCAGCTGAAGGGAAGTCGCTTGTAAATGTCAATATCGGCTTCAAGCAAAACACACTGTTCCTGGCTTCGCAGAAGGATGGTGAAACACTCATCACAGAGATTTCCGTTTATGCCAATACAGATCGTGGCTATGTAACAGAAATCATTGAACATTAACTTACAGGCTAACTGCAATTCTGTCATCTGATGGGATTGCAGTTTCCTTTTTATGGGAGAAAAAAATGTACAGAATCAGTTTATTTGAAGGAAACAGACTGTCAGATGTCTGCTTCTATTATTCTGCAAAGCCTACGTGTGAAGCAGAACTCTGGAAACCGTTAGGAAAATTCCTTGCGGAATGTGACTACGAAAACGAAACCATCACAGCCCAGGGGGATGATGGGACTAAGGCTGTTATTTCCATTGATGACCATGTTTTACACCTGACGGAAGATGGATTTGATCTGAAAAAGACACTGTATCCAAAAAAGCTGCTGCGAAGGGTAGATCTGGAACATAACAGAAAAAGTTACTATGATCTTATCCCAAACAACATGGGAACATTTCTGACAGTGGATGTTGGAGCACGATATGGTGTTCTTGGCACAGAAGTGGAAGAAAGCAAAGTCCTGCCAAGACCATTTCCATCCCAGCTGTTCTGGGCACGATACTATGCAAAACTGCGTGCTGGATATTCGGATGAAACAGAACTTCTTGGTGAAGGAGAAGATGTCCTGAAAGCATTGTTCGGTAATGGAACACATCCGGAAAGTGATGAGGATGAAACTGCTGTAGAGCTGTATAGACTGCTTGTGCACACAGCAAAGGAATATCTGGATTCTCAGTTCAATATTGACTGGCTGTCTGAAAAGGCTCCCTATACTGCTCGTCAGGTCGAATCCTGCTGGAAAATTCTGGGAGGTCTGATCAGTACACTGGATATTGAAGAAACTGAAAAAATGGTGCAGGAAGCAAACAGGCAGATCACTAAACTGCTGAAAATTGCTTCTCCGACCATGAAAAAAGGGAAATCCATCTCATCTTTTGCGGTAGCACGACATAAATCACAACAGCAGACCATTAAGGATATCCGAAAAAAAGCAGATGAATGGGAAAACAGAATCATGGCAATGGATGCTGTGGTAGGGCAGAGTTCATCAAAAAAGAATAATGAGGAACTTGTATCACCATTCGGAAACGTTTCTGTCCGCAAGGCGGATGCAGATGAATTCACTCATTATCAGAAGCTGATTGAAGAGAAAACACCTGATATGGTAGGCATGCTGAAGGATGTCTATATTCTTGATCCGATTGCTCGCAGGCAAAGATATGAAGAAGCTCTTGAAAAGGCAGAAGATAAAAGTGAAGAAGAACTGTTCCATGGATCAAGAACAGAAAATATGGTTTCTTTAATCAAATCCGGTGGACCGACAATTCATGTTACTGCTTCAAACGGACGCATGTTTGGTAATGGTTCATATTGGGCAAACAATTTTGATAAATCGCTTGGCTATACGAGCTTTTCCAACAGCCGATGGGCACATGGAGATGCTATGGAGGCATACATGCTTGTAGGACAGGTTCATACAGGAAAGAAATACTTCACTTCCTTTACCGGTAATGATGAACATGAAACAAAAGATGGAGGGTATGACTGCTGTTATGCCCTTGCAGACAACACTTCATTGTACAGGGATGAAATCATCACCTATGATGAAGAACATTCATATGTAAAGGCAATTCTCAGAATTGCAGAGGACAACACAAATGACACAGAATAATACACAGACGGAAATATCGGTTTCCGCACTAAAGAGGAATCATCTCTGCACAAAAAGCATGCATTTTGACTTTGAAGCAAAGGACAATTCATCTTCGGAAGCTGGTTCCCGATCACAGATCGTCAAAGATACAATCATCAACGCTCTGAAATATGATCTGAAAAGACTTACGAAAGTCTGTTACCCAAATGGAAAGCAGAACTACAAAGACTCTGAAAAGGCATATTCAAGGGCAGTTATGGAATATATGGCTACACGATATGACGAATGTGGCTTTATTAACTACCAGCAGAAACAGGAACAGCTGTTATGGGATCATCGCAGAGTCATGCGGTATCTCAACTGGGAAAGACGGATTCCATCCTTTCCCGAGCCAGACACAGTGGAGCTGGGTAATAGAACGGTTCGGATCAAGCCGGATCTGCTGTTTGAATCAGCACCAGGAGTAGCAGAAGTGGTATTCCTGAAAAACTCCTTTGCCCAGCCCCGTCCACGTCATAAAAATGGAGCAGATGAATTCTATGAATATGATCTGCAACTGTATTCAGCTATCCTGTATGCACGTAAAAAGGGATATAACAATATCACTGCTTCTATTTACTTCATGAAGAAAAGATCAGACTGTTCCAACTGGTACTGCTGTTCGCAGGAGTTTACCGGTGACAATATAATAAGGATGATCGATCTTTATGACGGAAAAGATAATGAGCTGGACGATAAAATCAGATCACAGTACTTCAGCTGTCTGAATCAGGGAATCGATGATGAGGAAATGAAAGGGAATGACTGCAGATTCTGCCCGCACTATGACATCTGCAAATATGAACTGCCTTCCATTTCTACATATCAGGAAATGGGAGACAGTATCATTCCATCCGCTGTTTCCTATACCGATCAGCAACAGAAAGTGATTGACTTCAATCATGGAGTAGCAAGAGTTATTGCAGCAGCAGGTTCTGGAAAAACACAGACCATTGCAGGGCGAATCGTCAGACTTCTTCAGGATGGGGTAAAACCTGAAGAGATCCTGTGCATTACCTTTTCGAACAGTGGAGCTCAGGAAATGAAGCGAAAAATTGCCAGACAATGCCTTGCATGCCATGTTAAGACAGATCTGGAAAAACTTGCGGTTACCACATTCCATGCATTTGAATTTGATATTGTCAAAAGCAACTGGAAGAAACTTGGGTACAAAAAGGAACTGACAGTCATTGATACAGTGCAGAAATACTCTGTCATCAACAGGATTCTGAAAAAGCATCCGGTATATGAATGGGGCGGAAAGAGCTTTCTGAATTATACTGTCTCCAGTAATTATGGCATGAAAGGGGCACTG
Source organism: Bulleidia sp. (assembly GCA_016293365.1). Lineage (GTDB taxonomy): Bacteria > Bacillota_I > Bacilli_A > Erysipelotrichales > Erysipelotrichaceae > Bulleidia. The sequence continues at coordinate 8,163 of JAEDEK010000066.1, forward strand.
GCAATCGTTGCTGATATCTTTTCTGAGATCAAAGCAATGGATGGTGATGAAAACACAGATCCAAGACTGCTTTCTTCTGTAAAGGATCTTCCATCGAATGTAGCTAAGGAGATAGTATCCCGTTACTTATATTATAAGGAAGAGCTTCTGGCAAATGGATTGGTGGATTTTGAGGATATGGAACTTAATGCATTTTCCATTATCGACAATGATCCTGATTTTCTGAATCAGCATTGCGCTTACAGACACATCTTCATCGATGAATACCAGGATACTTCCGGATTTCAGATGGAACTGGTCAAACGGTTGAGACAGAACAGCTCTTTTGAAAGCCTGATGATTGTCGGGGATGACTGGCAGAGTATTTATGGATTCCGTGGCACTTCACCAGAATATATCCTGAATTTTGAAAGACATCTCAACAGTGCTTTCATGTATCGAACAATAAACCATTCCGTTTCCTATACACATAATTCAGATCATGTTGAAGATCTTTATCTGACACAGAACTGGAGAAGTAAACAGGAAATACTGGATCTGTCTTCGCAACTGCTGGAATACAATTCCAGTGGGATAAAAAAGACAATAGATGCAGCCAGAGGGAATGGTGGTATCGTCACTGTTCAGGGATATGATGATATCGAACAGGAATACAGGGCGATTGCGGAAATGATCAAAGCAGAGCATGATCAGGGTATTGCCTATGACAATATGGCAGTTCTTGCTTTTACAAAAAATGAGCTCAGGAAACTGGCATCATGTCTGACAAATACAGGTATTCCATCGATGTTTGGAGCACCTGAACCAATCAGTGAAAACTCACGAATCCGTGCACTGCTTGCTTTTGTAAAATTGCTGGAGAATACTGAAAATACAAAGAATGCTGCAATTGTGGCAAATGCGGTATACAGAGCATCCGATCTTTCTTTGACAACAGGTATCATGGAACTTCCACGTACCGAAATACTGGAAAGAGTAGGTGAAGTTGTCTATATGGCATGTCAGATCAACCAGGAAAGAAATCCGAAGGAAAAGAAGGAAATGTTGTTATCCTATATCCGCTCATTTTCTTTGGAAGATGAAACAGTTGAACACTTCCTTGAAGCAACTGCAAACCTTGACTATGACGAAACTATCTCCTATTGTCAGGATTTTGAAAGATTCGGATTGGCGGAAGAATACAGAAGACTTGGAGAGTATCCAGGCGTAAAGCTGATTACAGCACATTCATCCAAAGGACTGGAATGGGATGTAGTATTCTTTACACCGGATGGGATAGCCAAAAGCTTCAACCGAAAGGCATCGATAAATGATGAACTCAGACGTCTTGAATTTGTCGCAATGACAAGAGCCAGAGACACACTGCATGTGACCGGTTTGCGTATGAGAAAAACTGCAAGTGGATACGCCCTAAATGTACCATTGCAGGAGTTACTCAGCGTGTATGATCAGAAGCAGGAAAAGACAGAATAACAATAAGACCATGAAGAGTGTCCCTCGATAGAGGTATAATCTTCGTGGTTTTTTGAATTTTACAGCAAAACATTGTACTTTATATGTACGAGGAGGTACATGTTAATATGCCAAATATCAAACCAATCTCAGATCTTAGAAATTACAGTGATGTTCTACGTGATGTATCTATAGGAGCTCCTGTGTTTCTAACGGAAAACGGCAAAGGGAGATATGTCATCTTAGATATCCAGGATTATGAGAGAACAGAAGCAACTCTTTACCTCATGAATGAACTTGAAAAAGGACGTAAATCAGGTGAAGTGGATGGCTGGCTGTCATTAAATGATGTAGAAAAGAAACTTGGAGTAATGAATGAATAATGCTTGTTTTGATATATCCATACATTCTTCTATATACACCGGATCAGGATAATAACTGCTTTTCTTCTCTTATCAGCAAGATTCACACCTAATATATAATAAGGAAGAAATATCCGTTTTGCCAATGATTAGGAATATAATGTATACATGCAACAGAAATTCAAATTACACCAGATTGTTTACATGATCGCTGCTGGTAAACAGATCAAGGAAATGGTCGTCATGAAATATGCAGGTGGTTTTTATACCGTCAGATACAGAGATACCGGTGGAGGGTTGCGAGTACGCGAAAGCAGATTGTATGCGACAAAAGCAGAAGCAGAAAAGGCAGGCGGTATTGGACCAGGGAATAAGCCAAAGAAGGAAGAAGAGTATATTGACTGGGATCAGATCACAGAGAAGTATTACACACCATTCTGACGATGAAGACTTTCGCTCTGAATGTTGGACTTATATCAATATTTCTAATGAATGTATTGCACAAAACGGCTATAATATGGTTAGAATATTACTATCAAAGTTGTTTTGGAGGTGATTATATGA
>JAEDEK010000002.1 GCA_016293365.1 Bulleidia sp.
ATTATATGACACATGTCTCTTTATTGCAACACCTTTTTTCATTTTTTTATTCAGAATCTCTCACCCAGGTAAAACGATCCTGAATAATACCATCTCAATCCACTTTTTCATACTCCTCTGTCAACGACAAGTATGACAACGAAAAAAATCATGCCGCAAGGGGAAAGCATGATTTTCTGTTCGGTCAGTGACAGTCGGGAACTACAAGGCTGTCAAAGCTGTCTCTCAATCGGATGTAAAGTTCAATATCGCTCAACTCCTCAGGGCAGATTCGAACTTCCATTCCAGTCTTTTCCGTTTTCTGATCGGTATTCATTCTTTTTTACCTCGCTTTCCGGCTGTTTTGCCATGACTGTATGGTACTCCCTTTTCTGCTTTTCACTGTACATCATTCTGTACAGTGAAGGATTTCTTTCACATTTTTTGTGATTTGTATGTTTTCCTGTCCCTTTTCATTGTGTGTTCACCTTGAACAGGTATAATGATTTCCGGAGGATCAAAATGTCATCATCAATCAACTCACTTACGACAGAATTACATAACGGAATAACCATTCCAGTTTTTGGATACCGTGCAGATAAAGATCATGGAAACAGAAACTATGAAAACATCCTGACAGCCATTCAGGCAGGCTTCCGTCATTTTGACATTGCCTGTGATGGAGAAGCTGAGAAAACAGCAGGAAGAGCATTCAAAGACAGTGGCCTGAAAAGATATGAACTGTTTCTGACAGCCAAGCTGGACAATGACAGCCATGGCTATCATCAGACACTGCGTGCTTTCGAAAACACCCTGAAGCGTCTTGGTACCGACTATATCGATCTGTACCTGATCAACTGGCCGAATCCTGTCCGTTATCGCAGCAATTATGAAGAAACACTTGCGAAGACATGGGAAGCGCTGGAAACCATGTATAAAAATGGAAAAGTCCATGCCATCGGTGTAGCCAACTTTGAAGCAAGACATATCGAATTCACGCTGGAGCATTCCGAAATCTCTCCAATGGTAAATCAGGCACGTGTCTATCCGGGATTCCCGTTTAAAGACAACGTCGAATGTGCCAACGAGCATAAGATCCAGACCATCGGTTTCCTGCCGCCAATGCACGATGCAATTCTTTCCTGCAAGGAACTTCAGATCTTCGCAGACAAATATCATGTCACTCCTCGACAGATCTGTGCTCGTTATCTTCTGGAAAAAAGCATTCTGCCACTCTGCCAGGGAAATGATATTGCTGAACTTTCCGATGTATTCAACACATTGAACTTCTCATTATCCAGGGAAGACATGCTGTTTCTGGACAACATGAGAAACTACGGTCCAGACAACATCAATCCGGATACATGTGATTTCTGATGCAGGATCTATTCCTGCATTATTTCTTTGCCCTTAAAAAGTCAGGTTCCCCTGACTTACTCTGTTAATGCATTTTCTATTTCCATCTGTTTTGTCAGCCTGCATACGATCAGAATGCACATTGGAACAACATACAGACATCCACCGATCCACGCCACCTGATCTGCAAACGTAATTGCATTATAGCCGAACATCGGCACAAACACAAAGGACACAACAATACGGCAGATCATTTCAATCACACCTGCAAATACCGCCTTGCCGGCATACCCAAGCCCCTGTATGGACAGACGCTCCGTATTCAGAAATCCAAGTGACCACCAGAATATCGCCATACGACACACATACAGATAGGCAGCATCCAGTACCTGTGTATTACCGCTGTCCACAAACAGCATGCACATGGTTCTGCCAGCCAGAATCATGATAATCCCTGCTGCCAGACCATACCCAACAGCCATAGCGGTTCCCTGAATGATTCCCTTTCTGACACGGTCCATTTTACGTGCACCATAATTCTGAGACGCAAAGGTCGATACCGCCGTAGCAAAAGCATCAAACGGACACATCATAAACTGTTTGATTTTCATTCCTGCAGTAAATGCGGATACATACAGCGTACCAAGAGAGTTGTTTGCACTCTGCATGACCATCGATCCGATTGCTGTGATGGAAAACTGCAGGCCCATTGGAAGACCCATCACAAGCAGTCTGCGGGAAAGTTCCCATGAAAAGACACGATCTTCCTTGCGCAGATGAAGAATATCAAACTTCCGGATAATCAGTACAAGGCAGCAGATTCCACTGATTGCCTGAGACACAATGGTTGCTAATGCCGCCCCAGCTGTTCCCATATGCAATACCATGATGCAGAAAAAATCCAGAAAGATATTGATGATCGCCGACATCGCAAGAAACAGAAATGGTGTTTTGGAATCCCCGATGGAACGAAGAATACCGGACAGGTAGTTATATACAATTGTAAACGGAATACCAAGAAAGATAATCAGCAGATAGGAATAGGACATGGAAAAAATATCAGATGGTACCTGTAATCCATGCAGTATGGTTCCACATAATACAGATGTCACAAGTGTCAGTGTACCACCAAGTAGAGCAGCCCAGATGGAACCTGAAAAAATGAACCTGCGCATGCCGGAATAGTCTTCCGCCCCAAACCTCTGAGCTACCGGGATGGAGAATCCGACACACATTCCCATGACAAATCCAAGCACAAAAAACTGTACCGAGCTGGAAGACCCTACTGCCGCCAGTGCATCCGCCCCAAGTGTCTGACCGACAATTGCCGCATCGACCATGTTATATGTCTGCTGGAACAGATTTCCCAGCAGGAGTGGAATGGAAAACCTGAGAATCAGTCCAAAAGGCTTTCCCTGTGTCATACTTCCCTTCATGCAATGCCTCCTTTAAATAAAAACCACATTATTATATTACGATCGGCAAAAATGAAAAGAGGGAATCTCCCTCTGATCATCAGTCAATCGAAACAAATGTGAAATCTCTGTCTTCAATTGCCTTACGGATGACATCAGCATTCACGTCTTTGGACATGGTGCATTCCGCCGTACCTTTCTGGGCAGATACAACAGCCTGTTCAATGCCGTCGATGGCTTCCAGTGCCTTGCGTACGGACATTTCACAGTGCCCACACATCATACCTTCAATCTTTACAGTTTTCTTCATTGTATGTTTCCTCCTGATATCTGAAAAATCAACTGATTTCTGTTTTCTGATCATATCCTTTTTTTCTTCATACAACCTGCATCTGTTCAACCTTAGTGCATTCATACATACAGTAAAACTGGATAATGACATGGCTGCAGCGCCAAACATCGGATTCATATGGATTCCAGCCACGACACCAGCCGCAACTGGAATCAGCAGAGCATTGTAGGCAAATGCCCAGAACAGGTTTTCATGAATGTTGCGCAGAACCTTTCTGCTCAGATGTACCAGTGCCGGTATATCTGACAGCCTGGAATTCATCAGAACAATATCCGCACTGTCAATCGCAACATCTGTCCCTGCACCGATGGCAATACCGATCTGAGCACTCACAAGAGAAGGTGCATCATTGATACCATCGCCCACCATCGCTGTTACTCCCTGGCTGCCAAGAGCATCAATTACCTGCTGCTTGTCTTCCGGCAGCATTTCCGCAATGACATGATCCACCCCTGCCTGTCTGCCGATTGCTTCAGCAGTTGCCTTACGATCACCCGAACACATGACAGTCACAATGCCCATGCGTTTCAGTCTTTCGATTGCAGATGCAGAATCTTCGCGGATTACATCTGCAACATAGATCACTCCAAGCAGTGCATCATCTTTCATAAACAGAAGCGGCGTCTTTCCCTGACTGCTTTTTTCTTCAATATCCGCTTTCACATCTGAATCAATCCGGCACAATTCACCGATCCAGGAAAGATTTCCCCCTCGAATCAGATGTCCATCCATCCTTGCATGAATTCCTCTGCCGTTTTCAACTGTCACATCTGTTCCATCCATCACTGACACGCCATTTTCCTGCCCATACTGAGCAACCGCCTGTCCAACCGGATGGGAGGACTTCTTTTCAAGTGATACGGCATATGTCAGAAGTTCTTTTTTCTGACTGACTGCTGTAATATCTGTAACATGCATGACGCCCTGCGTAATCGTACCGGTTTTATCCATGACACAGATTTCCATTCTGCCGGCATTTTCCAGAGCTTCCGCATTTTTAAACAGAATGCCATGTTTTGCAGCAACACCATTTCCGACCATAATAGCAGTTGGCGTTGCCAGTCCAAGCGCACATGGACATGCTACAACAAGTACTGTTACAGCATGTGTCAGAGCATTTTCCAATGGTGCTCCCGCAGTCAGCCATCCAGCCAGGACAACAGTGGCAATGAGGATAATGGATGGTACGAAGATACCGGAAACACGATCTGCGATCCTTGCGATCGGTGCCTTGGAATCAGATGCCTGTGCCACAAGTTCAATAATTCTGGAAAATCCGGTATCTTTGCCGACTTTCTGTGCCTTTACAACAACATGACCGGAAGTGTTGATCGAGGTTGCCATCACAGAATCGCCTGCCTGTTTATCAACAGGTACGGATTCCCCTGTTAATGAAGATTCATCAAAACCTGCACTGCCCTGTACAATCACCCCATCAGCCGCAACGGATTCACCAGCCCTTACAACAAACAGATCATTCACCTGAAGCTGATCCGCATCAACTGTTACTTCCTGTCCATCCCGCAGTACAACTGCCGTTTTCGGTGCAAGCGAAATCAGCTGACGCAATGCACTGGTTGTTTTCCCTTTGCTCAAAGATTCCATGGTTTTGCCGACTGTAATTAAAGATGGAATCATCGCTGCCGTTTCAAAATAGAGACTGTGCACGGCAGCCATTGCCCCCTCATGTTCCATACCACTCATCTGCAACAGTACAAGAAAGGAATAAATAAATGAGATTCCACTTCCCAGCGCAACCAGGGTATCCATATTGGATGATCCATGCCGAAGTGCCTTCCAACCTGAAACAAAGAATTTTCTGTTGATCATCAGCACAATCATCGCCAACGTCATCTGAATGATCCCGTTTCCAACAGGATTGTGTTCCAGAAAGGACGGTACAGGCAATGACAGCATATGTCCCATACTGAAATACATCAGAACTGTCAGAAATCCGATGGAATACTTCAGTCTTTTCAAAAGTTCAGGTGTTTCCCTGTCTTCATAGGGATCCTGCTGAGACTGCTGCTTTCCTTTCAAAGATGCACCATAACCGGCATCCTTCACGGCCGCTATCACTGCTTTCTCATCTGCATTTCCTTCTACCTGCATGGAATTTGAAAGCAGGGATACATTGACAGAAGTCACACCCGCTACCTGTTCCACAGCTTTTGTCACATGTGCCTGACAGGAGGCACAGCTCATTCCCGTAATCTGATATTCTTTCATTTCATCAGCCTCTGCAGAACTTCCATCAGCTCATCCATGCTTTCATTGTTACCTGCGACAATATCATCATGAACGCATGTCTGTATATGCCGGGAAAGCAGTTCCCTGTTAAAAGCATTCAAAGCACCCGTCAGTGCAGATACCTGAATCAGAATATCCGGACAGTATGCGTCTTCTTCCACCATTTTCTGTATACCCCTGATCTGTCCTTCTGCTTTTTTCAGACGATTGATCAGCTTTTTCTTTTCTTCTTCATTTCTGTATGTATGTTCTTTACAGCAATGCATATCTCTGTTCCTCCACACTCATAGATTATACCCCCTGGGGGTATATGTCAAAAGAAATGCTTTCCGGTTTGTGGAAATCTGTTTTTACGCTTTATTCCCTTTGGAATCTGTACTAGAATGGAACGTACTCCGGAGGTATAAATGACTTTAATCAATGTTGCATGTCCTTTAAAACAGGATGAAATCAAAGCAAAACTGGAGGCACTGCAGTCTCCTTCCTATACATACGTCAGACGTCTTTCACCGGTTGAAATGCAGTTTGATGTCATCAGTGATGAATCTGTCGATCCGATTTCCTTTACGAAGAAAATGATCCGCTCTCTTCCAAACGGAAACGTACTGTTTTTTCAGGTCCTCTACGATGGACAGTTCTTCGATGGTGGCCCGATTTATGCTCCTGGCACACCGGAATATGAGATGATGCATAAAAGAAGAGGTTGAATATGACTGAAAAAAAGATACGTCACACTTTACGCCCTGTTATTACAGTTCTTGCTTCCGTTCTGATGGCAGTGAATATCAGAATGTTTGTCAAGGTGGGTGGTCTGTATCCCGGTGGGGCTACTGGTCTGACTGTATTAACCCAGGCGATCTGCGAACGCTTTTTCAATCTGGATGTTCCGTATACGATTGTCAATATTGCGTGGAATGCAGTTCCTGTATACATCGGTTTCCGCTATATCGGAAAGAAATTCACGATGTATTCCCTGATTATGATTCTGCTCAGCGGTTTCCTTGTCGATATGATCCCACCTTTATCCATCACTTATGATCTGCTTCTGATCGCGGTATTCGGTGGTATCATCAATGGCTTTGTCGTTTCCCTGTGCCTGAGTTTCCATACAACCACAGGAGGAACAGACTTCATCTCCATTTTCCTTTCTCAGAAATACAATATGGATACATTCAATATGGTACTGGGACTGAATATTGTCATCCTCGGTATTGCCGGCGTTCTTTTTGGCTGGGACAAGGCATTGTATTCGATTATCTTTCAGTTCACATCCACACAGGTCCTGCACACCTTCTATCGCGCCTATCAGCAGGTATCACTGTTTGTCATTTCCGACAAACCACATGAGATTGCAGAAAATATCCATAAACTGACAAATCATGGAGCAACCATCATCAAATGTGAAGGTGCCTATACTGACGAAGAAAGAAAGATGGTCTATTCTGTCATCAATGCCAATTCAGAGCATTCCGTCATCACTCAGATCAGAAAGATCGATCCTCATGCCTTCATCAACTGTGTACGCACAAAGGAAATCAAAGGCAACTTCCATCAGGAACAGCATGACTGATCCGTGTTCTTAGACAATTACACTGACTTACTGGAAGCATGATTCATGCTTCCTTTTTCCTGTATGTCAGCCATTGTTATTTTAAAGATTTTTATATGTTCCATTCTTTTACAGCCATTTTCAGCTGCTGCGGTGTATAATGACAGGCATGAGTGAATACAGAGTCATGACAGTTAACATGTGGGCAGACTTCACCCACCTGTTTGGTACAAAGGTGTTCTCACACCGCATCCATTCCATTGAAGCTCTAATCGACACCTACCATCCAGATGTGATCGGCGCCCAGGAAGTTACTTCCTCCATGATGAAATACATGGATCGGATTCTGCGTGAATACGGGATCTGTGGAAAGCAGAGAAAAAGCCTGATGAACAATGAAGCAAACCCGGTTCTTTACAGAAAAGACAGATTTGAGCTGCTGGAAGAAAAAACACTGTGGCTGTCTGATACGCCTGAAGTGGAAGGGTCTCGCTATGCCATGTCACAATTTCCACGTATCGTGACCATTGTTACCCTCAAAAACAGGTTAAATGGTGATACCGTGACTTTTGCCAATACACATCTGGATGTCAACTTTGCCTCTGTAAGACAGAAACAGGCAGAAAAACTGTGTGAACTTCTGGCAAAGGAAAGAAGCCCGATCTGTCTGACCGGTGACTTCAACTCTCATGAGAAACACGATTCCATCATGACAATCCGTCAGGCTGGATATGACGACTGTGCGTCCATTCAGCTTGGATCCACCTTACGTGGAAACATCGGATCCCGCCGCTTTTCCCACATGCCGATCGATCACATCTTTTTTGACTGTTCCTTTTCCAGAAAAGAAATACACAAGCTGACAGAAACCCCTCAGAACATCTGGCCTTCGGATCATTATCCGCTGTTCGCCGTTCTTACAACGCATGCCTGACATGCGTTTTTTATATACAAAAAGGGAGTTCCTGCACTCCCTTATAAACTGATAAACGGAATATCGTAGGCAGATATGATTTTCTTGAGAAACAGGCAGAGATCTTTTCCGTTCATCTCTTCCGATAAACCAAGATGGAATACACCTCCGCTGGAATACATGGACAGAACCTTTTCTCCATGATCCATTACTTCAAAAAGATCACTTCCTCTTTCAATATCACTGCTGTAGGAAACCAACCCATGATCTTCCATCAGATGGGCATTCGCAAACGTCTGCCTGTCCTTTTCCGCAAGATACATCCGCGCCGAAGGTGACTGTACACATTCAATTCCGAACAGTGTTTCATATTTTTTCTGATAGCTTTTCAATCTTTCACGCATATGTGAAAGCAACGCCGTTTCAAACCCCTGGCAGGTCGGCCATAACTGATGATCCACATGCCTGTAGGCTTCCTGCAGACCGGTTACACCAATCATTCCAAAGTGCCTGTTCAGAGTTTTCAGATAGTAACCTGTATATGGATACAGGCCGCTTTCCATTAACTTGGCAATGACTGTTTTCTTTGTATGCAGACTGCGGGCAGTCATATCCATCAACCCATCAAGCGCTGCCCACAGATCATCTGCCTTCTGATGCAGAAGACATAAACGAGGTATATTCAGTGTTACAAGTCCGAATGTACCTGTATTTTCTCCACTTCCAGTAATACCACCACAGTTACGGTACAGTCTTCTCAGATCCACTCTTTCGCTTTTCGCAAGATTTCTGACATCTGCCCTGTTCCTTGTTTTACTGGAACATCCGGCAAAATATACTTCATTGCCTGTTAAAGCAAGGTCTGACAGAGCACCTGCATTCTCATGATCAAAGATGTTTTCATCGCTCATGATGGTCAGCTGCGGATACTGAAACCTTCTGCCTTCAAAGTCACCTTCCATCATAACCTGAAGCAATGCGGCATTGATCATATCCACTTCCTTCTGGCACTGTCCATAGGTGAAATCCTGTGGTTTTCCACCTGTGATGGCTGGTTCATCTATCATATCCTCCGGCACATACCAGTCCAGAACAATATTGGTATGGGGTGGCTCATACCCCCACTTCAATGGTGTATTGACACCATATACAAATGTCTGGATACACTGCTTTATCTGTGCAAAGTCAAGATGATCCACTTTGACAAACGGTGCAAGATACGTGTCAAAAGAAACAAATGTCTGCGTTCCAGCCCATTCGTTATGTACAACACCGATAAAACGTACCATCTGTTCACACAGTGTATTCAGATGTCTTGCCGGTCCACAGCTGATGTTTCCCTTGACACCCGCTATGCCAAGCAACATGAGCTGACGCAATGACCATCCTGTGGAATGTCCTGTCAGCATGTTGAGATCATGAATATACAGATCGCCATTTCGATGTGCCTGCGCTACTTCCTGATCATAGACCTCCGACAGCCAGTAATTACCTGTAACAGCACCGGAGTTTGACAGGATCAGTCCACCGATAGAATAGTCAGACCTTTTTCCATCTTCCCCCTTCCATGAAACGGAGTTCAGATAACTGTCCACAATCTGCCTGTAGTCCACATTGGATTTATCGATGTTGCGGATGTTTTCTCTTTGTTTGCGGTACAGAATGTATGCCTTGGCAACATCTGAATACCCGCACTCACTCAACACCTTTTCCGCACTGTCCTGAATATCTTCCACATCAATGCATCCATCGATGATGCGTGATTCAAAATTACCCGTTACACGCAGTGCAAGCATGCTGATGATATCATCGTTATACTGCCTGTGGCTTCCATCAAAGGCCTTACGCAATGCATTGATGATTTTCTGAATGTCAAAATCTGTGATTTTGCCATCTCTTTTCTTGACGCGGTACATGATTACCTCCCTGCTTTACGCAATGAAGCTGAAGGGATGATCTTTCTGACTTCCATCAGCATTTCTTCCATTTGTTTTTCTGTATATCCCTGCAGCAATGGATTGACTATATCATCGGAGTGTTCAAACTGCTGCAGTACATAATGATCAACCGGTCCGATCCACTCTGCGATTGCGATCAGATCTTCCACACTATGATAGTCCTTTACAACAGTTGTCGTAAATTCAAATGGGATACTGCAGTTTTTCAGATAACGGATGGATTCCTGTACACCTGACAATGAAAACGTATGTGTATCCATTCCGGCAGTTTTCCCATACTTTTCCGGCCTGTTTTTGATATCCATGGATACCTGATCAATCAGTCCCGCCTCACAGTATTCCATTAACAGCTGTGGCCTGCAGCCGGAAGTTTCCAGCCGGATCTGATATCCGTATCTGTGTATCTTTTTCAGAAACGGTTTCAGGTCCTTCTGCATCAAAGGTTCCCCTCCGGTAATCACAACTCCATCCAGGATTCCCTTCCTTTTTTTCAGATAGCTGAGAATTTCATCCGGATCGACATACTGCGCATCTTCAGGAATATAAACGAAACTGCGATGATTACAGAACGGACATTTCCATGGACAGCCTGCTGTATGGACACAGGCACTGATGTGCCCTGGATAGCCATTCAATGTCAAAGGTGAAAATGAACCGATGCGGATGGAGGAAATCTCCTCTTCCCTGTTCAGTCTGTTTCTCGAATTATCACAGATGTTTTCCAGCAGTGCTTCGAACACTGAAAAATCATTGTCATATGCCAGTCTGCTGCGACAGGCATTCCGGTATTCATAAAGATGATTGATAATGTCCTCTGCCCTGTCTGTTGTATAAAGGCGCTTGATTCTGCGGTCCTTTTCATCCTGTCTGACCTGCACATATTCCTGTTCGATCAGACGGTTGACAGATTTGGTGCATGTCCCTTTATCAATTTCACAGATGGTACTGACCTCCTGCATTGTTATTCCTGTATTCTCATTGATCACCATCAGAATGATGACCTGCCCGGATCCAATTTCATAGGGTGCAAGCACATGGTCAAAGTATTTCTGTATATTCCTGTACAATACAGACAGATTCAGAAGGAAGTTGTGATTGTCCGTCATACCGCTCCTCTTCTTTCTACTGTTAACATTATACCGAAAAAATGGCATTCCTTCCTGTTTCGTGTATAATTCCTAAGGAAAAGAGAGAAAAGAACAGATGCGTTATTTCAAGAATATCAACGATTATCAAAAAGATGAGAAACTGTGTCAGCTGCTTGCACAAAGAAGAGCACCATTATCAGAAGAAGGAATGAGGATTGCATTAACAGATCTGACACTGTATCTTTGCTCAGATGTGGAATTTATCGGTTCTGCATTTCTGAAAGATTCCTCAGCAGAACAGCTGAGCATTGCCGATATCGAGAAAGCTGACATGATGGAAGGAACAGATGGTGAGCGGTATTTCCCTGTATTTACAAATGCCGATCTGTTTTTCTCATTCAAGCCACAGCTGAAAGATGGAGAAACACTCCTGCTTTTTACAAAACAGGATCTGCTGGAATTCCTGAATGGAAACGATAGAATTGCTGCAGTGGTAGCCAACCCAATGGAAGATGACCTTCTGTTATACAGAGTTCAGCTTTCCAATATGATTGCCCTTGCCAGACAGAAAGAAAACGGATAGCAATATCCGTTTTTTATTGAAGGGTCAGGTCCCAGTCATCCATTTCGGCAATCTTCATATCCATGCCTTCCACAAATCCGTTTCTCACATAAGCCTGAAAGAGTACCTCATGATTCCGGTTTCGGGCAGAAACCGTTGCATCCGCATCTGCTGCAAGCTCAATCAGGGATAACTGCTCCCCTTTTGTGAACTACCCCAACCTACACTCTAACGAGTGTTGAGGAAGGAGCTTCCTGCTTCCTCTACCGTTGCATACAGCAATACGAACAATTCGCATCAATGTACGTCTTACACAGTATCCACAGGCGTATAGGTTCGGATAGTTCCTATCCTACCTTTTGGCACTGGTTGAGTGCCTTTATGCTAATCCAAGGATTCTCAATCCCTCGGACTTGATATTCAGTGCTGCATTGACATCTCTATCGTTGTGATATCCACACTTGCAGCTGATTTCACGCTTTGACAGATCCTTCATTTCCGGATGAATTTCTCCACAATTGTGGCAGGTCTGAGATGATGGATAATTCCAAGGCACTTTGACAAAATACTTACCACGATTCGCAGATTTGTATTCCAACATATTCAGAAACATGCCATATCCATTATCCATAGTTGCTTTTCCGTTGTGGAATTTCTTATTTGATATTGCTCTCATGTTCAGAGTTTCCACGCAAATCACATCATAACGCTTGGTTATCGCATCACTCTGCTTATGCAGAAAATCATTTCGCTGATTGGCAATATGCCGATGGATCTTATTCACTTTTTCCAGCTGTTTAAGATAGTTCTTCGACTTGGTTTCTTTCTTCTTTGAGCCAACTTTGCGGGACAGCTTCTTCTGTGCTTTGGCAAGTTTCCTTGCAGATTCCCTGTAGAACTTATGATTGTCAGGACAATTCCCTTTATCATCCATATACAAACCGTCGGACTTATAATCAAGTGCGATGACGTTATCGGAATTCAGGGCTACAGGTGTTACGTTGCTTTCGTACTCAAAAAGCACAGAGCAATAGTATGATCCATCTCTTTCCTGAGAAACTGTAGCTGATTTTAATAACCACGAATCATCCGGAATTCTGTGAATAACAGCTTTCACTTCGCCAACTTTTGGAAGTCTGATAAAGTTACCTCCAAGAGCAACTGTACCGTTCTGATTGTTGGTTGTGTAGGATCTTCTTGATTTCCTGCGACTCTTGAACTTCGGATATCCACGGAATTTACCCACCTTTCTGAACTTGAAGAAATCAGAAAAGGTCTTATTCAGATTCATCTGAACATTAGCGAGAGCAAGGCTGTCTACTTCTTTCAGATAAGGAAATTGTTTCTTATACTGAGCAGGTGTAGGCTTGAGTTTCTTATGCTCATCTTTATAAGCTTTGTTGATATCACCAAGCATCAGATTCCAGATTTTACGGCAACATCCAAAGGTTTTGGCAAACAGGATTTCCTGATTCTCGTCTGGAAATATTCTGTACTTGTATGCGATATTAGCTTTCTTTATCATGTATATATTATATCATATTTCCGCATATTTATCATGTTTTTGGCAATTCATCCCGTCACCTTCGTTGTACTTAGAGGTGGGGGATTTTTTGCTATATTTTGGTTAAACAATGATCCATCGGCATTGTTCATATGCAGGCTTTCATTTTCCATCTGCATGGAAATCTCAGATATATCATCATTGCCGAATGTCAGTACCCATGTGCCTGTAATCGACTCTTTCTTTTCAGCCCATAATCTGTTGCGGACATATGATGCAATGACTTCTCTATCATCTGCTTTACAGAAGGAGATTTCATCAAGATTACTGATCAGATCAAATGCGGTCTGTGCACAGTTCTGTAATCCTGTTCCTTTCCCGGTGCCTTTCAGAAATACTGTCATTCCATATGGCATCGCATCAGTCTGCAGTTCAATATGATCATAACGGAAATTTTCCCCATACGGCAGAGCCATCGCAAGTCCTGCACTGTTGGAAGCATCTCCGACATAACTGCTGCGATACTGTTCCAGCTCTCCATACACACCATCTTCAATGCGGAGCTCCACCGGCTTTACCAGCAGTGTATATACCACATCTTCCTCTGTTGTGTTCATTGCCCGGATTCCAAAATCATACCAGACACCCTTTTTCACAGGCACTGTACCGGATATTCCAGGTTCCATATATGTCTCAATCCACTCACCATCGCGGTTTTCACATTCCCGCAATACGACCGAAAACTCTCCCTGCCCCTGTTCGCATACAACTTTCAAAGAGGAGTTTTCCGGAGCAATCTGACTGGAAGCATAGTAGTACTCCAGTTCAGAACCAGCCGGCACGGTAATCTTCATGGAAAAAGACGTTCTGCGGGGATGCGACAGAAAACATGCAGCTGTAACAACACATACCGCAATGCACACTACAGTCACCCAGAAAGACGGCTTTCTGTAATTCATGATCGAATGGATTCTTTCTTTGACACCGGTTTCTCCAAAGCCAAGCGGACAGATCAGATGCATGCCTGTGGCAAAAATACTGGAATGCACCATAGCCATACTGTAATCAGCCCGCTGATCAGATGTATAGTGTTCAATGACTCTTTCATCACAGACCAGTTCAATATCCTGTACAAACAGTCTGTATCCGATCCAGACCACCGGATTGAACCAGTGTATACATGTCAGAAACCATCCAAGCAGTCTTACAGCCGGATCCAGATAACGGATATGCATTCTTTCATGATCAATGACGTATTGTCTGTCATTCTCGTCCAGACCACATGGCAGATAGATATACGGATGAATCAAGCCCATCACAAATGGTGTTCGGATCTGATCGGAAACCATGATTCCATCCTGCAGGATCACTGCCGTACAAAGACGCTGTTTCATACGGATATACTGTATCAGAGCATATATTCCAAAAGTGATCACACCTGCAAGCCATATCGCAGAAACAACATACATAACAGATATGCCGGCAGACTGCGGACTGCTACCAGTCGTTACCGTATATTCCTTCAACTGACTGAGACCGGCAGCCCCTGTAACAGCCTGCTGCTGAAGGCCAAGAGAATACGGTGCCTCAAAACTGAGGGGACAGGTCAATCTGAATGCCACTACTGCCCATAACGCAAGACGGAATTTCTTTGATCTGTTGCGGAATACAAAGCGCAGTACCACTGTCGCCGCAATGATCCAGGAAGCCTGGACACTCATATCCGCCAGTGTTCTTAATAACACAGTCATATTATCGTCCCTTCCGGATCGTATCAATCATCTTCTGAATATCATCGAGATCTTCTTTCGATAATGCATGGCTGTCTGTAAATGCAGCCAGAAATGATGGAATGGATCCATTGAATCTGTTTTCGATCAGCTCATCAATTTCAGCTGTCTGCACCTGCTGCCGGGATGCAAGACTTGTTACAACGGAGTGCTCATTCTGTAATACGCCCCGTTGTGAAAGACGCTTGATGACCGTATAGGTCGTAGACTGTTTCCATCCCAGGATTTCCTGACACAACCTGACAAGTTCACTGCTTCTTACCGGCTCATTGTCCCAGAGAATCTGACAGAACCTGTATTCACTCTCAAATATCTTTGGTGTTTCCATCGTATTCCTCCACTCTAATCTATTAGACTGCCTTAAGTCTAATAGATTAGAGTCAGGAAGTCAACAGAAAGAACCCCATGATGATCAATCATCCCTAGACAATGAAATTCCTGCCGGAAATGATCGACAGGAATTTCATTTAAAACAACATTTGCGAAAATGCCGTCCGCACGGATGCGGTACATTGGCATTTTTACATCCAGACGCGGCCTCCTTCCAAAGAGCTGTCATTTCTGACAACGCTGAATGTGTGAACTGACTGCACATGATTCAGTCATTCTCTGTTGCATATTTTATAATCCATTTGTGAAAAAATAGCAAGTATTCCGCACTGTCCTGTATAAGCTGAAAAAAGGATATCCCGTATTTCAGGAATACCCGTGCTTATTTTATATCCTTATGAGGACGATTCTGTTCAGCCTGATCAAATTCCATCATCTTTTCATCCGTCAGAAGCTGTTTCAGAAAGATATCTCTTGTTTTATAAACATATTCCGGAGATGTATCATATGTGATCAGAAGTTCCATTCGGGATTTTCCCTGAACAAGTGTCATCCACGTGATGGCACAGTATGCCTTTGAAGGAATGGAATTGATGATATCATCAATCCACTGCACTCTTGCTTCATAGAACTGTTTCTGCTTTTCATACTCTTCCTTTGCGGCCAGAAATCTCAGATAATCCAGTTCTTTTCTGCTTGGAGAAGATCCGATTTTCTGCATGGATGGAGAATGTACATTCTGCATGGATACTTCCAGAGAACGGAGTCTTTCATCAATCTTGGAAATCTCCGACTGATAGGTAAAATACTGTCTGCATTCCCGTTTGAACAGATCCAGTCTCGCACTTTTACTCCTCGCCATCGTCGAACACCTGCCTTTGCCAGCGATAAATCGTCTGCTGCAGCTGTCGGCGGGTCAACCCAAACTTCTTCGCAACATCCTGTTGTGTTTCAGCTTTGACATAGAGAAGATAAAACATGAGTTTTGCCTGTGTTCCGCATTCATCTTCCAGACGTTCAAAAACATCTTCGACAAAGTCAACGTCATCCTGCATCATCTCATACATGTATCGATCACCCAGATTTGTGGAATGATAGCTTTCCAAAGCTTCCTTTTCGTTGAGATATACTCTGCATGACGCCTTGAATGCATCTATTTTATCTTTCTGCTTCATACTGTTCCTCGTTTTCTTATTCTACCATAAAGATCAGTCACCAATGGTAAATATTTTCTTTACAAAGGAATCAAGTATTTCTTTCATTTCATCCAGAGAATTCATCTGACTGAGTTTGGCCTTACAGGAAGAGGCATATGGAATAGAGGAAATAAAATAAGATGAAATGCCTCTCATCTGGCAGATCCCGTTCTTTTCACCATCATATTCACACAGTTTCAGAGCATAATCATATAACAGCCGGATTTTCTCAACTGCATCCGGTTCATGATATTCGCTTCCTTCCAGAACAGAACAGATTTCCTGAATCAGATATGGCTTACCGATCAGCGCTCTGCCGACCATAACCGCATCACAGCCGGTTTCCTCCATCATTTTTCTGGCATCTTCACCACAATGAATGTCACCATTGCCGATCACAGGGATCGACACTGCCTGTTTGACCATACGGATATATTCATTGTTGCTGTGACCGGTGTAAAGCTGTGTTTTTGTTCTGCCATGTACTGCAATGGCGGAGGCACCAGCTTCTTCACAGATCTTCGCAATCTGGACACAGTTGATATGCTGTAGATCCCAGCCCGCCCTCATCTTGACTGTTACCGGACGGTCTGAATGGGATACAATCGCAGATACAGCCGCATACGCTTCTTCAGGATGAGCCATCAGATAAGATCCTGCCCTGGCCTTCAGTACTTTCGGTACCGGGCAGCCCATATTGAAATCAATGATATCACAGTCTGTATGCGTACAGAGATATTCACTCGCTTCCGCAAGTGTATCCGGGTCGTTTCCAAACAGCTGTAAAGACACGGGATGTTCATCCGGGAATGTTCTGCACATGTCATATGTCCGGGCATTCTCATAATGCAGTGCCTTATCGGAAATCATTTCCGAAACCGATAAACCGATACCATAGTCATGCATCAGCTGTCTGTATACCGGGTTGGAAATCCCGGCAAGCGGTGCTGCAACAACCGGATTCTCAATGGTTACATTACCTATTTTCCACATTTCTTTTCTTCCCGGATCTGCTGGATCTGCTGTGAATCAAAGAAATAACGGCTGTTGCAGAACTGACAGATGATTTCTGCACCCTTTCCATCATCTACCATTTCTTTCAGCTGATCATCATGCAGCGTTGACAGAGAAGCTCGGAATGACTCCCTGCTGCAGCCGCAGTGCCAACGTACATCCTTATGCGCCAGAATCTGTGCATCCGGGAAATAGGTGTGAATCATTTCCTCCAGATCCATACCGCTTTCGATCAGCTGTGATACCGGCTTCTGCTTTGCAGCAACATCTTCACAGAATGCAA
Organism: Bulleidia sp.; assembly: GCA_016293365.1. GTDB lineage: Bacteria > Bacillota_I > Bacilli_A > Erysipelotrichales > Erysipelotrichaceae > Bulleidia. The sequence continues at coordinate 17,540 of JAEDEK010000002.1, forward strand.
TTGCCTCTTCATCTGCACCAGGCATCAGCTGATAGATCAGGCCGCCTGCAGCTTTAATGGATCCATCCGGATCCACAAGCACACCAACCCCGACAACAGATGGCGTCTGTTCGCTGATCGCAAAGTAGTAGGCAAAATCATCCCCGATTTCACCACTCTGCAGAGCTGACATACCCGTAAAGGTATCTTTGAGACCCATGTCTCGTGTCACAGTCAGATTTCCGTCTGTGCCTACAGCAGCACCTACCGCAAGATGCCCGTCTTCTCTGACAAGATACAGATTCGGATCTCCGATAAAGCCTCTGACGTTGCCTTCTCCATCTGCCTGCGCAAGAACCGTACCAGCAGGCCCGTGACCGTTGATGGTCGCAGTAATATGTTCTGCAGAGCTTTTCAGATCACTTGCCATGATAGCAGTGGCAGTCAGTGTTCTGCCAAGAGCTGCCGCACTTGTCGGCATACAGTGGTGTGCTTTCGCCGCCTCTTCAACAAGCTGTGTTGTTCTAGCGGCATGTATTCTGACCCGCCCGTTGAGTGCCTGGGCGATTGTAATTTCATCTTTCATTTGCTACCTCTTCTTTTCATTCTGTCATTGATTCTGCGCATCTTTGCGGCATCAATCTTCAGAACTTTGCGGTCCTGCGTCCAAAGTCCATTGCATTCATCCTCCACATCGCTCAGCTGTGTATAAATACAGCCAGCAAGGCCTTGAGATATATTCGGAAGGATATCCTTTTCATACAGTTCAAAAACCGCTTTGTTCAGTTCAGCCTGATCTTCATATTTCCGATACCCGTATTCCTTTTTCATCCGGTTATGCCCCTGTACAACATGGGAATAACCACCGAACTCACTCAGCAGACAGATACGATGATGTCTGTCTTTCTTCTGACGGTATGGGAAGAAATAATTATGCAGGCTGTAGAAATCTCCACATCCCTGATCATGCCAGCCGGAGGCACTGTCGATCAGTCTTGTACCATCATATTCCCGGATTTCTTCCGTAATCCTTGCGGAATCAAACTGTCCCCAGCCCTCATTGAATGGAACCCAGCTGCAGATACAGGTGAAGGAGTATAACCGGTCAAGGACTTCGAACAGTTCCTGTCTGTAGTTTTCTTTAAAAACAGGACTGTTTCTGGTAAAGGCTGACTTCTTTGTATCCTTCAGGCAACGGAATCCCATATTTGGAAGGATTCCCATCGTCCACAGATCATAATGATCAAACCCACCGCATGGCATGTCCTGCATGATCAACATCCCAAGCCGATCACATAGATAATAGTATCTTCTGCTTTCCACCTTCATATGTTTCCGCAGCAGATTGAATCCAAGTTCCTTGACATTCCGGATTTCCTGAATCATGCTCTGTTCTGTGCGATATGTATAACCGCCATCCGGTGTATACCCCTGATCAAGAAGACCACTCAGAAATATCACCTGATTGTTCAGAGCAAAGCGCGGATTTCCCCTGCTGTCATTCATCACGGAAAACTTGCGCATACCGAAATAGCTGCGTACAAAGTCGTCTTCCGTCTGCACATACAGATCATACAGGAACGGATCATCTACAGTCCATGGATGCATATCCCTGATCGGCGCAGTATATGTTTTATCATTGGTAATGCCGGAATGCACAACATGACCATTGCTTGCAACTGTAACAAGTGCCTGATCAAAATCACCGGCAAGAGATACATGCACGCAGGAATGATCAAAGTCCGGGGTGATCTTGATGTCACTGACAGAGTGTTTCGGCACATCTTCCAGCCACACGGTCCCCCAGATTCCAGCAGTAGGAGTATACCACATGCCACCATGTTCCACCTTCTGTTTGCCATAGGAAAAAGCACCGCAGTCAGAATCATCTACAACCCGCAGCATCAGTGAATTCTGATAGGAAACATATTGTGAAATATCAAACCCGAAAGAAGTATAGCCTCCCTTATGAGTACCGACTTCCATACCGTTAACAAACACCATGCACTCCATATCAACCGCTTCAAAGTGAATCCAGGTATGACTGGATCCCGGCTGATAGGCAAACTGTTTGCGATACCAGAGGGCTTTTCCTACAGGCAGATTTTCTTCACTTCCGCAAAGCTGTGTTCCCAAAGCAAACGGAACATGAATCGGCTTCCATGCAGAAGGATCCGGATCCGCTCTTCTTTCTGTAATCTGATACTGCCATAACCCATTCAGATTATGATAACTGTCTCTTTGCAGGTTCATCCTTGGATATTCCATTAACGGTTCCTTTGGATCAAAACCATCATCCCAATCATTCCGTATTTCCATACCCCGATACCATCACTTTCCCCTGTGACGAAGTTTCCATGCAGTACTGATTCCCGTACTGACAAGCATTGTCAGATTGATGAACAGCACAGCATTCATCATATTTCCCATGATGCCATGACCTGTATTACCGGTCACAAACAAAACATATCCACTGCATGCAAACAGAGAAGTCACGCTCATGGTCCATGCTGTGGCGATCGGATAAAACCATTTTTCAGGCAGTATCCTCAGACACTGAGGAAGAAAGAACGCAACTGTAACAAGCCCGATTCCAAATAACAGAGTCGGTGTATATCCTGTACTTTTCAGCAGCATCAGAAACAGCACTGCCGCAAGCATCCCAAGAATCAGACCGGCAGTGACTGTCTGAATGATTTTCTGTATTCTGTCTTCCATATATTCCTTTCCAAAACAGGGAAGCGGTAGGCTTCCCTGTTTTACTCATGCATTCTGTGTTGCTTCTTCAGCAGGCTTTCCTGCACTCTTTGTTTCAAAGTCTGCAGAAATGTCTTCCCCGTTTACAACACGCTGAATCTGTTCACTTGTCAGTGTTTCATATTCCATCAGGGCTTCCGCAATTCGGACCAGTTCCTGTTTATGAGAACCGATGATTTCCGTTGCCTTATCATGACACAGATTCACGATCTTTCTGACTTCCTGGTCAATTTCAAATGCTACCTGACCGGAAACATTGTTTGGTGAGTTGTAGTCTCTGCCCAGGAACACATTCTGAGATGCGCTGTTGTATTTGATCGGACCAAGATCAGACATACCATACAGGGTTACCATGTCCTTGGCAATATTCGTTGCACGTTCAATATCATTGGATGCCCCTGTTGTGACATCATCAAAGAATGTTTCTTCTGCAACTCGTCCACCCATATAGGATGTGATGGTTGCAAGCAGATCATTCTTCGTATCCATCATTTTTTCTTCCTTTGGCGTCATCAGGTTATATCCACCTGCCTGACCACGAGGAATGATTGTGACTTTCTGGACGACCTGTGCATTATCCAGGAACAGACCGACAATGGCATGTCCGGATTCATGATAGGCAACCAGTTTCTTTGTCTTGTCGTCATAGGTACGGGATACCTTTGCCGGCCCCATCATGACTCTGTCAATCGCTTCATCCACATCAGCCATGGAGATGCTCTCTTCATTGTGACGTACCGCAAGAATCGCAGATTCGTTCAGGACATTTTCCAGATCAGCACCGGAGAAACCAGGTGTACGCTTTGCCAGTGCCCCAAGATCAACTTCCTCACTGATGTGCTTGTTGCGTGCATGTACACGAAGAATGGCTTCACGTCCTTTACGGTCCGGCAGTGATACGGTAATCTGACGGTCAAATCTGCCGGCTCTTAACAGAGCAGGATCCAGTACATCAGGTCTGTTTGTTGCGGCAACCACAACAATACCTGTATTCTCTTCCATACCATCCATTTCAACAAGCAGCTGGTTCAAGGTCTGTTCACGTTCATCGTGACCACCACCGAATCCGGCACCACGCTGTCTGCCTACCGCATCGATTTCATCGATGAAGATGATGCATGGAGCAGTTTCCTTTGCCTTTTTGAACATATCACGGACACGGCTTGCACCAACACCGACAAACATTTCCACAAAGTCAGAACCGGAAATGGAATAGAACGGAACATTGGCTTCACCTGCCACCGCTTTGGCAAGAAGTGTCTTACCGGTACCCGGATGACCTGCAAGCAGGACACCCTTTGGAATACGGGCGCCCATCTTTTCAAACTTCTTCGGGAATTTCAGATAGTCGATGATTTCAGCCATTTCCTGTTTTTCTTCATCACAGCCCGCAACATCTGTAAAGCGAACTCTGACCTTACCTTCCAGTCTGGCACGTGATTTCGAGAATTCAAACGCTTTTCCATTAGCACTCTGGGCACCATTCATGCGGTTGATCATCCATACCGCAAGCCCTGCCATAAAGACAAATGGAATCAGGGTCAAAAGCGCATCCACAAACAGATTGGATGCATCCGCATCTACAATTGTGACCGCCTTCTTTTCTGTAGAGGAAAGAATGGTTTCAATTGCTTCCGATGTGGAAGGAATTGTTCCTTCAAATGCCACTGTTTTTCCATCTTCTGTATACTGGCCGGATACCGTTGTGATGTTGGAGCTGATAGACACAGTTACCTTATCGGTATTGTCACTGGCAACGACCTTCTGAAGATCGTTATAGGACAGTGTCTGTGTCTCCGTTCCCATGTTCATGGAAAAAAGCGATACCAGCGCAAGCATCACAATCAGATACGGAATCCAGTTTGCAACATTGTTCTTACGATTCATTTACTACTCCTTATTTTGAATAACATTCCTTTTTCAATACACCGATGTATGGCAGACAACGGTATTTCTGATCAAAGTCCATACCGAATCCCACAGCGAATTCAGGACCGATCGTAAAGCCGACATAGTCGACATCAATATCTACTGTTCTGCCACTTGGTTTATCAAGCAGCGACACAATTTTTACAGATTTTGCACCCTTATGTGTCATTGTCTTTTTGACTGTCGAAAGTGTTCTGCCTGTGTCCACGATATCTTCGATGATCAGAACATCCTTGTCAACAACCGATGTTTCCAGATCCTTGAGGATGCGGATATCACCTGTTGAGTGCGTGCCGACATAGGAACTGACATCCATGAAATCATACTGGATATCCAGGTCAATATGGCGGATCAGTTCCGCAAGAAACGGAACGGAACCACGTAACAGAGCCACCAGTACAGGTGGATGATCCTTATAATCTTCTGTAATCTGTGCACCGATCTGCCGTGCACGTTCTGTGATCTCATCACTGCTGGCAATGATATGATCTATATCTTTTTCTTCCCACATAATGGTCTCCTGTTCAGTCTTTGGTGTAATGGTATAATGATAACACATTCACATCAGGCTTAACAGTATAATGGTCCACATCACAGCCCAATCCTGCCACAAAAATCACCTTTCCTTCGGCGTTTTCGACAACCGGCCACTGTTTTCTGCGCCACTTTGGAATATGCCTGTCTATGAAGAAGCGGTGTACCTTTTTGCTGCCAAAACGCATGGAAATCACATCTCCCATTTCTGCATTCCGGATGACCACAGGAAAATCCGTTTCTTTCAGGCTGAGTGCGTTGATACCCGGTTTTCCTTCCCTTACCACATACCACGAGGAAACAGCAGACTTCAGTTCCTCAACAGTGGCATATACATGTTCATATGGCTCACTCTTTTTTTCCTTCCGCAGAAATCCATCTTCCTGTACAAGCTGAAATGCACCACAGGGAATCATAAAATCATCATGTTCCATGATGATCTGATCCACCTGCTTCCATGAAGCAAGAGAACGATGACTTCCATCTTTTTCCACAAGTGCCCTGAGCAGTGCGATGCGATCTTCCTCACTCATGGATCGGTACAGTGAAAGCAGGATCGGACCATGCTCTGCAATCGCATTCACCCTGCATTCTCTTTCCTGTTTCTCCGCATTTTTTCTTTCAATCTCCTGCAGATACAGTCTTCTTTGACTGTCACTCAGTTTTTCCACAATGGAATGCCTGATTCTGTTACGCGTATACGCATCACTCAGATTCGTCGCATCCACATAGTAGTGGATCTGATTCTTTTCACACCAGGCAACAAGCTGTGCCTTAGTATGGGAAAGCAATGGTCTTCTGACTGTCACGCCTTGGTACAGCATCTCCTCTTTCAGGCCATAAAAGGCAGGAATCAGATTCTTTTCCTCCTGCATGATATATGTTTCAATCAGATCATCCATATGATGTGCAATCAGCACCCCATTCAGATGATACCTTTCAACAAGACTGACAAAGAAATCATATCTCCACTTTCTTGCTTCTGCTTCCATGTTTCCTTCAGGTATAAACGGTTCATTGCGCACAAACAAGGTTATATCATGTTCTTTACAGAACTGTCTGACATAGGCTTCCTCTTCTTCTGCCTGTGGGCGAAGATGATAGTTGACATGAGCCGCTGCAACCGGTATTCCCTGCTGAAGGCACATTCCGATCAATGCCATTGAATCCGGTCCTCCACTGAGTCCGACAAGCCATTTTCCACTTTCCTTCATGGCTTTATTCTAACACGAATCAACTGACGGGAAACATGATTGCCTTCAGCCTGTTCTGGATATCCTTGAACATCTGCTCCTCAGGATTCATATGGGCCATGACTGTTATCACTCTTGCTGTGTTGATATATCTGGCGTCGTTGAGAAACAGTACGCTCTTTCTGTCCATCCCTTCCACATGACCGATCCGGTACAGATTTCTTTTTCCCTGCGGATTATCCATTCTGTCATATGCACGTCTGTATGTTTCCGGATTGGATGTCATCGGAATGACAAGTGCTTTCTGCACACAGATGGAAACAACAAGTCCGAAATGACGGAATCCCATTTCATTAAAATAATTCTGTCCAAAATCGATGAAACAAAGATCACCAGGCACAACATGAATCCCGATATCACCACCATTGCGACAGCCGTATCTCTGTAGCCATTTGTATTCGGATGCCAGCGATTCCTTACTGACAGACGGACAGTACTGATCGTAGATTTCCTTTTTCAGCTGTATATAATGACTCCATTTTTCATATCCGATATTTTCAAATAATGTCATTGCAAATACCCTCCACTACTGTTATTACCGGAAAATACGAAAACCACACAAAAAGCCATCCACTTTTCGTGAATGACTCAGAAATTCAGAAATGTCAGAACGAATGATCCGGACAGCCATGCCAGTGCCATGACAAGCAGAAAGTAAAGCACCTGTGCCTGCCTGACATGCCCCTTCTTCAACAGCTTCTCATAATTGAGCGCCTGCATTGCCTGCATGGACAATATGAAGCAGAGAATATAGACAACATCGCGGATGATGACCTGAACAGCCGTCATTTACTTTGTTCCGAAGATACGGTCACCCGCATCACCAAGGCCTGGAACAATATAGCCATGCTCATTGAGATGATCATCAAGTGCTGCAAGATAGACATCAACATCCGGGTGTGCTTCCGTAACAGCCTTGACACCTTCCGGTGCACCTACAAGACAGACAAGCTTGATCTGCTTTGCTCCACGGGATTTGACAGCGGAAATGGCATCTACTGCACTTCCTCCTGTTGCCAGCATCGGATCAACAACCATGACAATGGCATCTTCCAGATTCTTTGGGAATTTGGCAAAGTATTCATGAGGAATCAGAGTCTCCTCATCTCTGTACATACCGATAAAACCTACCTTTGCGGTTGGGACAAGTCTTCTGATTCCATCCAGCAGGCCAATACCTGCACGCAGAATCGGAACAATAACAACTTCTTTTGAAAGTTCATATCCTGTACATGGAGCAACCGGAGTTTCAATTTCAACCGGTTTGACAGGCAGATCCCGGCATACTTCATATGCCATCAGCTCAGCAATTTCATCAAGATTTTCTCTGAAATCCTTTGTGCCTGTTTCTTTTTTGCGCATGTGTGTCAGTTTATGTGTAATTAATGGATGATCCAGCAGTTTGAACATTGGGTTTTTTCCTCCGTTTTCTTCAACTATGATAATCCCAAATACCATGGATTGACAACTTCATGTTATCATTTTGCCATGAAGATCCTGATCGTACCGTTCATATCCCGCACCAGCCCGTCGGCTTCTGCCTCCATCTGTGAAAACATCGTATCCGTGATACGGACCCGTCATGCAGTGGGTATCTGTACCCATCTGGAAGGCAGATTCCACCACGTCAGTCTGTACCACAGTCCATCCCCAAAAGAACAACGTTTTTCCCGAAAGGATCACCGCAGTTTCGAAGGATGGCTGAAACAGGAAGGTGGTGCATCATTGCAGTATCTGAAGGAGGACGCTGCTGCACTTCAGCATGCTATGGATTCCTTTCACCCGGATCTGATCATCACTGATTCCAGAATTGCCGTTATTCCGGTTGCACGCAGAAACGGCATTCCTGTCATCGCACTTGTTCACAGTACCATGTACCATCGGGCTGAAGTCCCTTCCTTCTGTCTTAAAGGCATCAATGCCTTTCTCTCTTCCATGGGAGAAGGACAGATTCTGCGCTTACGTGATCTGTATCTGACATGTGATTACAGAATCGGTTTCGGCACAGTACAGACTGACCCGTTTCCATCTTCCACCTCCATCACCCGTATCGGCATGATGACCTTATCTCAGCTTTCCATCCGCAACGATTCAACAGTATCCATCTTTCTGACAGAGCCTTCCATTCCTGCAAGGCGTCTGATCAGGGTGGTCAAAGAAGCTTTTTTGGGTGCACCATTTGAGGTATATATCAGTTATCCGGGATGTCAGACATCCAATCAGTGCAATCTTCACTTTATCAATGAACCGAAGGAATCTCTGCTCCACAGATCCAGTATCTGTATCCATGATGGCAGTCCATTTATCACAAACATATGCCACAGCTTTGCTGTACCGCAGATCATCATCCCTTCTACCTCCTGTATTTCGCGTTTCCACGCCTTCAGCGTCAGAAGAAATGGCAGCGGTGTTGTCATCGATCCGGATCAGTTTGATGTTCCGACCATTTATGAAGCATACCGGACATGCATCGTCAATACATCCCTGCAGGAACATCTGCGTCACATCTCTTCCGAACATCTCAAACAGTCAGATCTGACAGAACTGCTGCATGTCATTGCATCATACGAATAAAGACGGAACCTGGGTTCCGCCTTTTTACTGTCAGATCAGACCAAGATGTCTGAATGCATTCCAGATGCCATCTTCATTGACATCCGTTGTAACATAGTCTGCTGCTTCCTTTGTTTCCTGACCTGCATTTCCCATAGCTACGGAGTAACCGCAGATTTCAAACATGGAAATATCGATCTTCGCATCACCGAAAGCAATGGTGTCCTTCACATCCGCGTTCAGATGTTTCAGCAGTACATCAATGGCATTCTTCTTTGTGATTCCCATCGGAGACAGATCACCGAACAGTGCCTGTTCATCCTTACCACCCCATGTGTTGGCAATCAGGTGAGGGAATTCCGTTCTGGAATCCAGGTGATCCTGATAGGAGGAAAGAATGAAGGAAATCTTGTTGATATCATCACGGTAAAGCTGTTCGGTTGGCAGATGAATGAAGCTGTTGACAAAGGAACTGGCACTTGCCTGTGCCTGATCAGCAGAAGCTCCTTTTCCCTGCGCATACTTCACCATGGTTGCCGGTCCCTGCTCAATCATGTAATCATTACAGTACATGCCGGAATTTGCCTCCAGATAGAAGCCAAGATGTCTCTGGTTACACCAGTCAACGATGTGACGTACATCTTCCACCGGTAATCCCTGATGCATGACAACTTCACCATGATCCTCCACATAGGCACCATTGCCACCGATCATACCATCCAGCTCACATAACTCTCTTTGTTCAATTTCAGCCTTGGAACATCCTGTGCAGATATAGACAAGATGGCCGTTGGCACGGGCCTGGTCTACTGCTCTGCCGGCAGATTCAGGCATTTTTGCCTCATAGTCGATCAGTGTTCCATCGACATCGAGAAATACAATTTTCTTTTCACTCATCTTCAATCTCCTTTCAGATCAGACCAAGATGTCTGAATGCATTCCAGATGCCGTCTTCATTGACATCCGTTGTAACATAGTCTGCTGCTTCCTTTGTTTCCTGACCTGCATTTCCCATAGCTACGGAGTAACCGCAGATTTCAAACATGGAAATATCGATCTTCGCATCACCGAAAGCAATGGTATCCTTCACATCCGCATTCAGATGTTTCAGCAGTACATCAATGGCATTTGCCTTTGTGATACCGGCAGGAGACAGATCCCCAAACAGAGCCTGTTCATCCTTACCACCCCATGTATTGGCAATCATATGTGGGAAAGCTTTCTTTGCATCCAGGAAATCCTGATAGGATGACAGAACGAAGTCGATTTTGTTGATATCACTGCGGTATCTGTCTTCTCCTTCCAGAAACAGCATATGATCAGTGATATGCTCATTCTTTTTCCATGCATCTTCAAATGAGGACCCTTTTCCAGCTGCATATCGGGAATATACTTCTCTTGCCTGTTCCTTCATCAGCATTGTATGGAACACCCCTTCATTGGATTCCAGTACTGCACCGATTCCTCTTGCATCACACCAGTCTACAATGGTACGGACATCCTGAACCGGAATACTCTGATGAAGAATGACTTCTCCATGATCTTCCACATAGCCGCCATTGGCACCGATCATACCATCCAGTTCACACAGATCTCTCTGCAGGATTTCCGCCTTGGAGCATCCTGTACAGATATATACCAGATGGCCGTTGGCACGTGCCTGATCTACTGCTCTGCCGGCAGATTCAGGCATGATTGTCTGATAGTCGATGAGGGTTCCATCCACATCAAGAAAAAGGATTTTTCTGTCACTCATTTTCTCATTCTCCTGTAATTGTTCTCTCAAAAAGCATTTTAACAGATTTCATGCTTTTTTTCTCTTACATGGTGTTTCAACATAAGAAAAGGACTGCCGGTAATCTGAGGAGACAGCAGTCCCAGGAGAATACGATTCAGTTCCAGAATGTTACGGTAACCGAAACTCCGGATGCATCATTGCATGTATACATGATATAGGTGCCATCATATACTTCATCTGCCCATCTGCCATCATCCAGCATGATGCCATAGCCGGTATTTGTTCCCTGGTAAGAGGAAGCACATACAATGGTTCTGCCACAGAATGTACCGACAGATCCAGCACCACAGGAACGGATGACGGAGAACCCCTGATGCGCATGGTCAGCGATCATCTGTCTGCCCAGATAATTCATCAGAACTGCTGAATTCGGTGCATCGACGATCGGCTGATTAACAGCGTTGTTGGATCCTCCTGCAAATACTCTTGCAGAGTAACCACCGATACTGATCGTGCCAAGCGCACCATCATCCACTACGACCGGTGCCAATGGAGCAGATGGAGCAGGTGCTGACTGGGCTGGTGCAGCTGCTGTCGCCTGGGGAGCAGATGCCTGCGATGGAGCAGTATATGCTGTAGAAGATCCTGCTGCCGGATTGGAAGCTGCCTGCTGAACTGGAGCTTCCTCCTGAATGACTTCCCTGTAGGATTCAGTCATTTCACCATCTTCATTGAAAACATACACAGTATCTCCTTCCTGGAAGGTTTCTGTTTCTGCTTTTCCGTTTTCGTGGAAGAAAAACTTCTTTCCATCTACTTCCTGCCATCCTGTTGTCAGGATACCATCTTCGTTGAAGTAGAAAATCCCTTTTCCCCCTTCTTCATCTTCCAGTGTTTCCAGACCTTTGGTGAATTCACCGTTTTCATCATAATAAACTGTGTTTTCACCGAATGTCTGCCAACCTGTATGGAGTGTTCCATCCTCATTGAAGTAATAGAATTTTCCATTGATATTCTGCAGACCTGTCAGTCCATCCGGGTTGATCGGATCAATCGTTTTCAGCTTTGCTTCAAGAAGGTTGGATGCCTTGTGAAACAGATATTCTTTCTGTGTCGATACTGCTTCTTCTGTCGTCTTGGCATTTGCACTCACGAGTGTCTGCGTACCGGTTGTAGTAGCGAACACTGCGACAGCGGTGAGTAATGCTCTGCATGTTGTACTGTTGAACATGTTTTTACCTCTTCTCTGTCGCCAGTCTGTCGGTTGTCTGAAGAAGAGGAAACATTTCATCTTCCATACAATTGCAGCTGGCTGCCATTTTACAGGCCCTGTAGTTTTGCGTCATATCCTTTCGGATATTTTGCCGATTCAGTATTGATGTCTTTCGACATCTTATTTATAACATGGTAAATACTCACTCACAATACTTTCTTTCATTTTATAACAGCTAATGTGAGTAATGTTATGAAAATAGGCAAAGCATCATATTTCCACATTCCGGATGTATAATCAAGAACAGAATACTACAGGAGATCTAATGACATGAATACAACAGCAAAGCTACTGAAACAGACCAAATCCATCCGTGATTATACGGATCAGGAGATTCCTCAGGAAATCAGAGATGATATTCTTGCGTGTGCCTGCGCAGCTCCAACCGGAGGAAACCAGCAGGCATATACCATCATTGACATTACAGATCAGAGCATCAAAGAAAGACTGGTCACACTTTGTGATAACCAGCCGTTTATTGCCAAGGCAAAGATGGTACTTCTGTTCTGCTCAGATGTCAGAAAATGGAATGAAGCATACCGATCTGTCGGACTTCCGGTATCCAGACCATGCGTAAGCGAAATGATCGGTGCATCCACAGATGCCGTAATCGCTGCTCAAAACAGCGTAATTGCTGCAGCAGGCTATGGAATCGGCAGCTGTTATATCGGTGATATCAGGGAAAACTGTGAGTCTGTCCGTGATCTGCTGAAACTGCCGGAACACGTATTTCCTGCCGCAATGGTGGTATTCGGCTATCCGACAGAAAAACAGCTGGAACGGAAAAAACCGGCTCGTGTACCAATGGACTGCATTGTCAATCACAATACATACCCGGATATGGATGAGGCCTATCTGCATCGCATGTTTGCTGCCAAGGCCGGCAGCAAGGACTATTCGGAATGGTTAAAGATGATGTATGAGCATAAAGCCAATGCCCCGTTTATGAAGGAGATGAAAAGATCCGTTCTGGAATATATGAAGCAGTATGATACTGACGGACTTTAATTCCGCTTTTGAAAACAGCAGCCCGCACAATTGCAGACTGCTGTTTTTACTGCCTGTTCAGCACATTCTGAATCTGTTCCATCGTAACCGGTCCCTGACGCAGAATCTTCACTTCATCCCTGGAGCAGTCAATAATGGTGGAAGCTTCACCAAAACAGACTTCTCCTTCCATCATCCCATCCAGTAACGGACAGCTTTTTTCGATCTCATCCAGACTGGTACATACAGATTCTCCTGACTGGTTGGCGCTGGTCATGAATATCGGCATTCCTAAAGCAAGAATCAGTTTTTTCAATGGAATGGAGGTTGCCATTCGGATCGCAAGGGTATCCATGCCCCCATTGACTTCTTCAGGTACGTCTTCCTTCTTTTTCAGAATCAGCGTAACGGGTCCTGGCATGAATGCCTCAATCAGAAGATGATCCCTGGATGTGATATGGCAGATGGAAGCAATCTGAGCTTCATCAGCACACATAATCGGAAACGCCTTTGTAGCAGGTCTGTTTTTCACGCGCCGCAGGTTTTCCTGTGCTTCCACTGTATCCATTCTTGCACATACACCGTATACCGTATCTGTCGGTACAGACAGAACACCATCATTTCTCAGTATTTCAGCCATTTCATCAATCCGGCTCTGCGAAAATCTCTTCATATTTTTATTCACTTTCTGTATTATCTGCTAGACTATTATAAAACATTTATGGAGGAATAGAAAAATGATCAGATTTGACAGCGACTATATTGAAGGGTGCATTCCGGAAATCCTGGAAGCTTTGCAGAACACAAATGAAGAACAGACCATTGGATACGGTGTAGATCCACATTGTGAAAATGCACGAGCACTGATCCGTAAGGCTGTTGGCAGAGCAGATGCTGATGTACACTTCCTTGTAGGAGGAACGCAGGCAAATATCACTGTCATTACATCGGTTTTAAAACACTACCAGGGTGCAGTATGTGCAGTGACCGGTCATATCAACGAACATGAAACAGGAGCTCTGGAAGCATGTGGTCATAAATGCCTTACCATCCAAAGTGACAACGGTACATTAACTGCGCAGCAGGTTGATCAGCTGATCTATGATCACTATCATGGCTCCGCTGTTGAACATACCGTTCAGCCTGGACTTGTTTATATTTCATTCCCAACAGAGCTTGGTACACTGTATTCCAGAAAACAGCTGGAAGATCTGTATGCGGTATGCCGGAAAAATAACATTCCGCTATTCATTGACGGAGCAAGACTCGGATATGCTCTGGCATCTGACAAAAACGACATGACAATGCAGGATATCGCCAATAACTGTGATATGTTTTATATCGGCGGAACAAAAGTCGGTGCTCTGTTTGGTGAAGCCGTTGTCATCACAAATCCTGCTTACAAAAAGGACTTCCGTTACAATATCAAGCAAAGAGGCGGCATGCTTGCCAAGGGAAGACTGCTTGGCATCCAGTTTGAACAGCTGTTTACAGATGATCGGTACATGAAGGTGTCCAGACACTGTATGGACATGGCAAAGAAACTGGCAGATGGATTTGCTTCCAGGGGATATTCATTCGCTTTTGAAGCGGAAACAAACCAGCTGTTCCCGATCCTGCCGGATAAAAAGGCGGAAGAACTGGCAAAGGAATTTGCTTTCACACCATGGGGAAGAGTGGATGAAAACCATCAGATTTTCCGTTTTGTTACATCGTTCATGACAAAGCCTGAATCTGTTGATCGCCTGATTGAAATGCTGTGAACATTAAAAACATCCCGGAATCATTCCAGGATGTTTTTATTATTCCATCGGACGCCAGGATATCATATTATCGCGAAAAGACACCGCTTCCGCTATTGTGGTATTTCTGATCTGCTCCCGATACTTCATCTGCAGAACCATATCATATTCATATACCGAAAACAGCCTTTTTTCATCAAACACTGCTTTGCATACACCATTCTGACATTCCGCATTTACTGTTACACTGCCATCTTCCATACCTCTTGGATGCATGGTAAGTGAATATTCATACTCCGCATTTTCGATCGCCGGCACAAAAGAACAGGACAGAGTCTGTGTATCGTGCGTCAGATTGACGCCGCTCACCTGAATCACTTCAGGAAGTACTGTTTTTTCTTCTTCCATGGCAGATCCCTTTCCGATCAGGATACCAATCACCACAAGACTGGCAAGGAACAGAAACTTCCAGATATTCGCTGTACGACGGTTCCGTACAGCCAGTTGTTCATTCATTTGTGCGAGCACTTCAACAATAGACGCCATGTCTGTTTTTTCCGTCTTTTCAGGCTGACCAAGAAGCTGCGCTGCAGATACATCAAGTGCGTCCGCAATCGCGCACAGCGTATCCGCATCCGGAACAGCAATTCCCTTTTCCCACTTCGAAACGGTCTGCCTGACAACATTCAGTTTGACTGCCAGTGCCTCCTGCGTCAGGCCTTTTTCTTTTCTGATTCTGGCAAGATTTTCACTCAACATATGAAATCCCCTTCTTTTTTCACACTAATCCTACGCGATGTACATTCTTTCAGCAAGCAACTGACAGGAGCAATACGCACTGCATGTACGACAGAAGAAAACCACAGCGTTTTCTGTCTGCTGTGGTATGGATCAGTTCAGTTCTTCGTTATCTTCAGAGATATAAATGGATACCGCCTTTGGAATAACACTGACTTCAACCTTCTGCATCAGGCCACCGTTTTCGCCATCCAGAGTCCATGGAACCGGCTCATCAAATTCAAATACAGCATGTCGGAACGTAAATGTGGTTAATGCAGGAGTAACATAGTTTTCATCATTCATCATATGAATGATTTCTGCAATCTCGATTGCGGATAAGCCCGCTTTCACCAGAGATACCTCGAATACCCCATCATTCAAAGAAGTATCTGCCAGAAGCTGTGATCTGATCCCTGCTACCTGGGTAGAATTACTGACCAGGCCGAACATGTAGTTTCCTTCCTCCTGTATTCCATCATGGACGATACGGCAATGGCGGCTGTAGGAAAGCCCTTCCGGAATTGCCTGAAGAAAATTCAGAACATAGGCAACATAGCCAAGACTGTTTTTCAGATCCTGCGGTGTTGTATAACTCACCATCGGAAAAGCACCGAACCCTGCAACATAATTGAAGTAGGAATCGTTGAATCTGCCAACATCAAACTGATAGATCCTGCCTTCCACCACCCATCTGCACACTTCCAGCAACGAATGCTGCCCTTTCCCATACAGTGTTTTTGAAAAATCATTTGTTGATCCTGCAGGAAGATATCCGATCGGATAGGAAATCTGACTGTTGATCATTCCATTCACCATATGATTCAACGTTCCATCTCCACCACAGACAATTGCTGTATCAAAACGGGACCCGACATTTGCCATCAGCCATTCCGATGTAATGCCCTCTTCAGGAATAATCGGATACAGTGTCACCTCATAATGGTGTCTTGCCAGATATTCCAGTGCTTCTACAAACTGAACATGCTGGCTGGATAAACCGGCTTTTGCATTATAAATCACAAGAAGTTTTCGAAATCTGTCCGTCATATCTCAATCTCCGGTTTTATTATATCAGTGTTTTCCGCCGATTTCTTCACCTGACACACAACAGAGAAGACATTCACTGTGTTCTGTATATGATTACACCTTTCATGATCCGTATCTACCGGATCATAACAGACAGCGTGTCAGTCCTTTCTGTCATGGACAGCATGTCATCATGATGGAGCGTTTATGATTCAGAGTAAAACAAAAAACGCCACATTTCTATGGCATTTCTATTCTTATCTCTTTGTTACAACTGTTCCGTCGTTCTTCCAGATGGAATTTTCCGGTACAAATCCTCTGACACAGGATGTCGGATAGACATTGGAGTTTCTTCCGATGACAGTACCAGGATTCAAAACGGAATTACATCCTACTTCAACATGGTCACCAAGCATGGCTCCCATCTTCTTGAGTCCTGTTTCCACATCTTCGTGAGTGTTACGGTCATGTACAACAACCAGTGTCTTATCACTCTTGACGTTGGATGTAATGGAACCTGCACCCGTATGTGCATAGTAACCGAGAATGGAGTCACCGACATAGTTATAATGCGGTGTCTGCACATGGTCGAACAGGATGACATTCTTAAGCTCTACGGAATTTCCTACAACACAGTCCGCACCGACAAGTGCTGCAGAACGGATGAATGCACAGTGTCTTACTTCCGTGCGTGGACCGATAATACAAGGGGCTCCAAGATATGCTGACGGGAACACCTTGGCTGTCTTATGGACCCATACATGTTCACTGACTTCATCATATTCATCCTTTGGAAGAGATTCACCAACTGAAATAATCATATCCTTGATTCCCTTGAGGGCTTCCCATGGATAGGTAAACTGGCTGAGATATTCTTTTGCAAGTGTATGATCCAGATCATACATCTGTTCGATTGTATACATATTCTGTACCTTCTTTCATGATGTAACAGTTATAATCCCAACACGCTCCCATGTCAATCAAAAACAAACCCAAGATTACTCAAATACTCTTTACTGGATGAAAGAGAAAGTCCATCCGGTATGGTATTCGTCCCGAAGGAAAGAATACCTTCCTTCTGCAGCATCTTCAGATCCACCTGCTGTAAATCGATATCAACAATTTCCACAATTTTCTGATCTGAACTGTCATACAAACAGCTGACACCATGCAGACCATCATATCTGTCCAATGTATCTTCCATCTGTGCATAAATCTGATCCAGAGCCTCCTGATCATACCCATCCAGCAGAACCGTTGTTGTCTGAAGAATACCTGTCAGCTGATCATCGAAGGCAGACAGTTCCATGACAACACTGCGGCTTTCATCCTGCAATACACCTGTAACCTTGTTTCTATTCTGTTCTGCATCCCAGCATGCCGTAAATCCACATGCAATGATCAGAACTGTCAGTATCATTTTCAGTCTTCTGTTCATCAGATCACCTTCTTTTCAAAAGACATTTTAGTCACTGCAGCAATGATTCTCAATCTGTTTTCCATTAAGACTTTTTTACGATTCGGTTAACCTTTGATCCCGATAACGACTGCCCTGGCACATCACAGAGCCTTCTGTCATTCCAAATGGAAAAAACGGACCGGGATATACCCGATCCGTAATGTGTTATTCATGTCGTAATGCTTCAATCGGATCCAGATTGGCTGCCTTCCAGGAAGGAATCAGACCGAATACGATACCGATCAGCATGGAGAAAAGGACAGAGAAGATGGATGCTGGAATACTGATTGCCACAGGAGTTCCATTCAACAGGGAAATCATTTTGGCCAGAATCAGTCCCGTCAGAACACCAAGCAATCCACCAAGAGATGTCAGAACGACAGCTTCTGTCAGAAACTGCATCATGATGGTTTTCTTTCTTGCACCAATTGCCTTTTTCAAACCGATCTCTCTGGTTCTTTCGGTTACGGTAACAAGCATGATATTCATGACACCGATTCCTCCTACCAGCAGAGAAATCGCCGCAATCCAGATCAGCATGGTATTGGTGGACTGAGAAAGCTGCTGAATCTGCTTTGCCTGTTCCATCAGATCCTGTGCCTGATATTTTACGTTTTCATTTGAAACAGACATATTGAGAATATCACTTGCCTGCTTACCGACAGATGTCATGTTGGCTGTATTATCAGCCTGCAGAATGACGCTCTGTGGTTCATCATACTGATAGATCAGTGGCCACATTTCTGTCGGAATATAAACAGCACCACCATTGTCCTGATGATACATATAATAGTCATCCATGGTTTCGATATTCGGCTCAAATTCTTCTTTTGCGACAACCGTACCGATGACCGTAAATGGAATACTCTGAATCTCAATTGTCTTACCGACCGGGGTTTCCCCGTCAAACAGAGCCTGTGCAGTGTTTTCATCCAGCAGTGCAACCTGTCTTAACTGTCTGTTATCTTCATCACTGATTCCTCTTCCAGACTTCACCATCAATCCTGCAGTCTGCAGATAATCGGATTCAATCCCACGGATATAACCGCCAGACATGGAAGTATTGAGATGATATACCATGTTATAGCTTTCTCTTTGCCTGAATACACTGACACCTTCGCAATGATCGATCGAAGCAAGCTGTTCCTTCGTACTGTCTTCAATCACCGGAACTCCATTTGGAAGACCATTGTCCATATAGTATGTATAGCCGTCCTGATACAGGGTAACCTTGACAAGGTTATCTCCAGCACCGATCAGGTTCTTTTCGATCTGTCTGTTTGTTCCCTGAATGGTGGAAACGATGGCGATAATGGAAGCAATACCGATGATGATGCCAAGCATTGTCAGGAAGGAACGCATCTTATGTGAAAAAATGCCCTTCAACGATAAACGGATATTCTCACCCATAATAGTCCTCCATATTCTGTACGGAAGTATTTTTTCCTGCCTTCGCATTCTTTCCATACGGGAAGGCAATGGAATCTTCCTCATTCAGGCCATCCAGAATTTCATAATATTCGCCCCAGACGGTACGCCCGATTTTGACACTCTGTCTGACAAGCTTTCCGTTGTCATCCTTTAAAGCATAATATCCTTCATTGTCCTTGCGGATATATGCACGACTGATCCAAAGAGAACTGTTCATCACAGTTTCTCCAACTGTCAGTTCCAGATAATCGCCGGATTTGACATTGGAAGTATCTTCAATATATGCCTCAAATGCATAATAGGATGCATTCGGGTTACCTTCACCATTGTAGTAACCGGCAGAAGTCGGATAATCATCCTTGGATACAACGGATGCAGTTACACTCTGCCCTGTATTCCAGCTGTAGCCGGTAACAGTATCCCCGACATTGACCCTGTCATATACAAGCTCAGATACAAACCCTGACACATAAAGACCTGTACCGGATGCCACTTCAAGGAAAGCACTGCCATCCTGTGGTGGAGAGGCAGGATCACATGCCTTACGCACAACACCATCTCTTTTTGCATAAATGACACCATCGCTCAGTGCAGAACGGTCTCCATCCAGTTTGAGCTGTGCCTTTTTCAATTCCAGATTCAGTTTTCTGATTTCCTGCTTCTTGTCACGGATTGCCCGGGCCAGCTGTGTTGCCGTATAGCCGGACATCGGTTTCTCATCGATAACAGGTTCTTCTGCAACAGGTAATTCCGCCCTGATGTGATTTCTGACATCATAACCATCCGTATCTGCGCAGGCAGGGAACTGATCTGCACGGATCAGCCAGTCCGTAATGACCTCATTATGATCATCTCTGATTACAAAGGAAAGATATGTTTTACCACCAATCTCCTTTGCCTGATTGATGACCTTTCCATAGACAACACCATTATCCTGTAACAGGAATGTATATGGATTATCCATTGTTCCTGCTGTTTCAATCAATGTATCCTCATGTACATCATCATTCAACACAGCAGGATCACTCACTTTACTCTGACCGTTATGATAGCGGACAGTCAGTCTGTAATAGATGGTTGTTCCATCCAGTGGCTGAGGTCTTTCATTCACCCACTGTGTGTTTTCATCCGGTACACCAACGGTATTTTCATCCGGATTATTTACCTGACAATAGGTGAAGATCTGTTCAAGTATCGCATTTTCCGCTTCCTGAAGAGAAATGACATGTGATCTTGCTCCATGATCATCCGGCAGGGCAGCTTCCGGGAGAACCGGAGTCGGTTCAGGCTGTGGCTGCGGATCGATTTCCTCTTCCGGATCCGGCGTAATCTGTTGTAACTGTGTCAGTTCATGTTCCGCCAGTGTGATATTATTTGCAATTCTGTCTGTTTCCAGCCTGCTCAGTTCCACAGCCAGATTCAAAGAAGTCAGATCAAAGGAAAGTAGAGGATCCCCAGCCTTCACCTGCTGACCTTCCATAACAAACACTTCTGTAATGACCTTTGTTCCATCGGCATAGACAGACTGATTCTGTGCATCTGTAACCATCCCCGAGGAACTCAGTGGATTTTCCGAATAACCGATATTCAGCATGGATACAGGTGTTACTTCCACACTGCCGCTGTTATTCATTGCCATAGCACCGGCATAGATGCCTCCACCAATCACACATACAGCAACACCGCCGATCAGAATTTTCTTCATTTTCCGGTTCATTGGTCACCTCCACTCATCTGTCCATCGATGATGTGATACAGGGTATCCGCATTTGCGGCAACATTGGCATCATGGGTGATCATGATGATTGTAATACCCTCTTCATGGAGTCTGCGGAACAGTTCCATGACCTGTTTACCGGAAGCCTGATCCAAAGCACCTGTAGGTTCATCCGCAAGGATAACCTTTGGCTGATTGATCAGAGCTCTGGCAATCGCAACTCTCTGTTTCTGACCACCGGAAAGCTGACCTGGTCTGAATGAAGCACGATCTTCAAGTCCGACAGAAGCAAGTGCTTTTCTTGCACGTTCGTTTCTTTCCTCTTTCTTCACGCCTGCATAAACAAGTGGAAGAGCAACGTTTTCCAGTGCTGTATCTGTTTCCAGAAGATTGAATGTCTGAAAGACAAAACCGATTCGATGCAGACGCAGGTCAGAAAGCTGATTTTCATTCATGGCTGAGATATCATCTCCGCCAAACAGGTAAGTACCTTCACTTGCCCGGTCCAGACATCCGATGATATTCATCAGGGTTGTCTTTCCTGAACCGGATGGTCCCATGATCGCAATATAATCCCCTTCCTTCACCTGAAAGTTGATATCCTTGAGAACAGGAACCGCAAGCTGGCCTTCTCCATATGTTTTATAAATATGTTCCAACTGCAATAACATAAATTACTCTCCAGCCGGCATGGATGACATGATGTCCATCTCAGTAATTGTCTTCATTCCTTCTGTATAGGATTCATCCGGCCATGCAATGTAGTCATCCAGTGACAATCCGGATGTGATCTCAATCTGAGATGTCATCTCATCCATTTCACCTGTTTCAACATTTCTCTTCTTCAGTTTTCCGTTTTCTGATACCCAGACAAAACTGTTTCCAGAATCATCCCCAACCAGATAGAAGGAATCGATCCAGACCCCTTCCTTAACAGGCATACCACCACCTGTTTCCACAAGAACATGCTGACCCAGTTTCAGCCCTTCACTGCTGTCAAGAGATACATAGAACGGATACTGAGAAGAGGATTCTCCATTGCCACTATAATAGTAGTTGTCGTCATTTGTGGCAGGTTCTGTTTCCACAACACTGACCGTACCGCTCCATGTCTGTGTTTCATCCACACGGGATCTGACTGTTACAGCATCCCCTGCAGCAATCATGCCCATTTCACTGATCTTTCCTTTGATTCTGTATTCACCGGCTTCCGTGATCGTCATAAACGGTTTTTCATTTCCCTGATTGTCATAACCGCCTTCTTCATTAATTTCCTTGACGGTTCCTTCAATCGTGCTGTATATCGTTGCATTATCAATTTCCTTCTGATAACGGGCAATATCAGCCTGCAGGGATTGAATGGAATACTGCTGCTGACGGATGCTGTACTGCAGATCGTTGATTCTGGCAGTGATTTCAACCTTATCACCACCATGATTCATTTCTGAAGTATAATCGGAGATCTGATTTTTCAAAGCTTCTATTTCTGTATTGGCATTTTCGATATCCAGATTTGTGGAAGTGATTTTCTGGGAAAGATCCGTCGTGTCATATGTAAACAGGGCATCTTTCACATGGACCTGCTGGCCTTCAGATACAAGAATCTGACTGACCGTACGGGAGGAATCCTTTTTGATCTCAAGGCTTTCCTGTGCTTCAACAACACCGGAATAACGGTTGCCGGTATAACCATAACCGTTCATGGCAGAAATCTTCTGTACATAAACACCATCTGTTCCACCACTGATGTTTTTCGGCCAGAACAGCCAGCCGGCGATGCACAGTGCAATGCAGACCACTGCTGTAACCGCAATGATCACTGTTTTCTTATTGTTTTTCATAGTAACCTCTTATTCAAGTACTCTGTACTTTACTATCATACATCAGTATCTGTGAAGAACCATTAAGAAGTCCTTAATATTCCTGAAAGCCTGGTTTACAGAAAAAAGATATCCCGCAAAGAGATATCTTCCAACACATCATTCTCTGACCAGTCTGCACAGCAGTGCATATCTGCCATCTTCCAGGGAGTAGGAACAGGTGCTCAGCAGAACTGTCTGATCCGTCGGTTCCAGCACAACATTGGATGTAAATGTGGAATTGCCGGTAAAATAACTGACATAATTCATGAATTCCTCATCACTGGCAAAATTATATGCCACATAATTGTCACTTCCATTGGTCAGAATACCTGCCACAGGATACAGCTTGTAGTTACATTCCTGTGTTTCTATTTCAATCACATCATGGTCTGCATAATAGGAAGGGTCCTCAAATTTTGCTATTTCCATGAACATTGTTCCATTTTTGACGTTATGGGCATAGATGACTGTATTTCTGTCACTGAAGTCACGACTGTTGTTACAGTCAATGAATACCGAACCGACATAGTTGTACTCCTTTGTATACAGATGATCCAGATAAAAGGAATTATCGGTTCCCTGTACCATCGGATAATCTATATAGGAATTCTTCATGCGGATCCATCCGACATAATCGGAATTGATCGCTGATAATGCCGCATGATCAATGACATAGACATCTTCCTGTGTTTCCTGCTGTGAAGAATCTTCCTGCTTGACTGTTTCAGGCTTTTTAACAGCCGTTTCACGTATTTCATCATACACATTTTTTGACTGACTGTAAGTAGACAGCCCTTCATACAGCTTATAGCCGGAGTATCCGGCAACACCTAAAGCAGCAACAAGAATAAGATCTGTAATAATCCTGCCTGCCCGGGACAGTTTCTTATGCTTTTTCTTTCTGTTCTGTTCCATTGTTTTTCGGTCCTTTCCAGATACCATTCAGATATCTGACATAGGAATTCATTTCCTGAAGACGGCGTGTTACCTGATAGGATGTTCTAAATATCATTGATAATCCGTATTTTTTCTTTGCTGCATCGCCATGACGTCTATGCTGCAGAAGCTTTTCATTGCAGAACGATACCGAACCAACCTTTTCTGCGACAAGTCCGATCCACTGATCATGCATGGATACACTTCTTGGAATCGGAAGGATCATTTTGATCAGATCACGATGAAAGGCAAGGCAACAGCCATCATAGCAGTTGTTGATCAGATTATGAACATAGCCCTGCTTGATATCCTTATCCGTAAACAGCGTCATGTTCTGATGATTCAGATCATCATCCGTATACTGGCTGTCGTGCATAACAAGAATGGCATGTTCCTTTTCAAAACACTCCATGACTTTCTCTACCTTGTTGTCAGTCCATACATCATCCTGATCCGCCAGGAATATGTATTCGTTATTACAGTGAGAGATGGCATTTTCATAGTTGGCGATAACACCCTTCTCTTCACAGCTGTATACTTTGATGATCGGAAGCTGATGGGCAGCTTCTTCAATCATTTCCAGTGTTGCATCCTCAGATGCGTTATATGAGATGATGATCTCATCTTCTTTCTTCAGGTTATGAATAATGGAATTCAATTGCTGTTCGATGTATTTTTCACCATTACATACAGCCATTGCGACAGAAATACTC
This sequence comes from Bulleidia sp., assembly GCA_016293365.1. Taxonomy (GTDB): domain Bacteria; phylum Bacillota_I; class Bacilli_A; order Erysipelotrichales; family Erysipelotrichaceae; genus Bulleidia. The sequence continues at coordinate 42,209 of JAEDEK010000002.1, forward strand.
ATAAATCGTATACCTCCAGGTTTACTCGAAACTTCCCTCTGGGAGCTGTTGTTGTGTCATGATTTCCCCAGCAAATACATCGTCGATCACTCCACTGACAAACTGAATCTGTGAGTCATATGGATAGACAACAGATAGAAGCTGGCCAGGTGCAGATGCACACTCTTCCATGCCCATCTCACCTTCTACGTGATATTTTACTATATTCCAGTCAATGTCTTCATCAAGTTGTTTAGCAACAAGACTGTAAATTGATCTGCTCGATACATTTGTCAGAATACAGTCCTTGACA